>NZ_AZGJ01000037.1 GCF_001436395.1 Secundilactobacillus malefermentans DSM 5705 = KCTC 3548
CAACAGGATTTGACAGAGAGCCCTTTTTTTAGTTAACTATTAATCGACATCTGGTTTAAAAGCCCTAGTGGCCGCAACTGCAGCCTTCCAACCCTTATAGCATTTTTCTCGGCGATCTTCAGCCATTTTAGGTTTAAACTCATCTCGAACTTCATGCATTTCTCGAATTTCGTCTAAATCCTTCCAGAAACCAACGGCAAGTCCTGCTAGATAAGCAGCACCAAGCGCTGTGGTTTCAGCTAATTTTGCCCGTTCAATTGACGTGTTCAAAATATCAGCCTGGAATTGCATTAAGAAGTCGTTATTAGCGGCCCCACCATCAACGCTAAGCGATTTTAACTCAATCCCGGTATCAGATTGCATTGTCTCAATAACATCGCGTGATTGATAAGCAATTGCCTCGACCGTTGCTCTGACAAATTGTTCTCGAGTTGTTCCACGGGTAAGCCCAAATACTGAGCCACGAACTTCCTGATCCCAGTATGGCGCACCTAATCCAGTAAAGGCAGGAACAACATAGACATTCCCCGTTGTTTTTGCATAAACTGCCATTTTTTCGGAATCAGCTGCGTTATCAAAGAATCGCATGCCATCTCGTAGCCATTGAACTGCTGATCCAGCAACGAAGATACTTCCTTCAAGTGCGTAAGTAATCTCGCCATTTATGCCGTACGCAATCGTGGTAAGTAAGCCTTGATCAGACAGCGTGGGTTCCGTCCCCGTATTCATGACGACAAAGGCACCCGTTCCATACGTGTTTTTAACCATTCCGCGCTCGAAAGCCGTTTGGCCAAATAGTGCAGCTTGTTGGTCACCAGCAATTCCGGCAATTGGAATTTGAATTCCTAGGAAAGTATATCCAGCAGTATACCCGTAAACCTCTGATGAAGAACGGACTTCTGGCAGCATTGACTTAGGAATATCTAATAAGTCGAGAATTTCCTGATCCCATTTTAATTCGTGAATATTATAAAGCATTGTCCGACTAGCATTGGTGTAGTCGGTTGCGTGAACTTGGCCACCCGTGAGTTTCCACAGAATCCATGTATCAATCGTACCAAAAAGTAGGTCACCGTTGTCGGCTAACTGTCTTGCACCTTCAACATTGTCCAAAATCCACTTGATTTTTGTTGCTGAGAAATACGAATCAATCACTAAACCAGTCTTTTTATGAATAAAGTCTGAATAGCCACCTTTTTTCAAACCATCAGCAATTTCGCTCGTTTGTTTTGATTGCCAAACAATTGCATGATAAATAGGTTCACCAGTTTTTTTATTCCAGACAATCGTCGTTTCTCGTTGGTTCGTGATTCCAATTCCCCGGACCTTATATGGTCGAATATCTGCTGAAATTAACGAATCAGAAATGACCGATTGTACGGCATTCCAGATTTCATTTGCATCATGTTCAACCCAGCCTGGTTTTGGAAAATATTGATGAAATTCACGCTGAGCACTCCCCACAATGTGGCCCTTTTTGTCAAAGAGGATGGCTCTAGTGCTCGTAGTTCCTTCGTCAATTGCCATCATATACTGTTGATCATTCATTTTGAATTCTCCATTCATTGATTATTTGAAGACGTTCAATTTGCCTTATCTACTTATGCGAATCGTTGGAGTTCTTTGTGAAACTCAACCGTCCTAAGTATACCCAATTGAAGCGTTTTATCCAACTACTAAATCAAAAATTAGCAAAGTCCTCATCTTTCCATACAAAAAAGAAGTTACCTATTTTGGTAACCTCTTGGATTGACTATGCTTCTTCATCACTTTTGAGAATACCAGCAACGCCATAACGGTTCTTTTGCATTTCACGTAAAATAACGTGAACGTGTTCGGCAGGAGCACCTGTATTCTTGGTAACGGCATCGGTGACGTCCTTTACCAGACTTTTTAATTGGTCTTGGCTACGACCTGCAATTAAATCAATGTTTACAATTGGCATTATATTTCCTCACATTCTTATAATTTTAGTTAATTATACAGTCCCAAACATGAAATCGCAATCACTCGGATATGCGTTCCGACTGTTTCGCTTTTAACTGCTCAGTTTCATCGTAGAAGTTTCCCTCAATATCAACCGTATTCACTAAGTTAACAAATGAATCTGGATCGGTAGATTTTACAACGTGCTCTAAATCATAAAGTTCATATCTTGAAATAACGACCATTAAGACTGCTCCGCGCTGATGCTTATAAGCGCCCTCAGACGGCATAATCGTAATCCCCCGAATCAACGTACTCGAAAGATTTTTAACGACCTCTTCCTGCTTGAAAGTCACGATAAATGCCGTTAACTTTTGATGACGGGTATGAATGGAATCGACCACTCGCGACATTGCATAGATTGAAATAATCGTATAAAGGGCACTTTCCCAACCAAAGAAGAAACCAGCAATCAAAATGATGACTAAATTAGTTAGCATCATCATTGTTCCAATCGTTTTTCCCGTGGTTTTTTCCAAAATAACGGCAACAATATCCATTCCACCGGTAGAGAAACCATATTTAAGTGGGTAAGCTACCCCAACCCCCGTTAAAATTCCACCAAACAACGCGCTCAAAAGCGCATTATGTGAAATTGTCTGAATCGGAATAATCACTGCCATAAATGATGTCAACACCGAGGTCAAGAAACTAAACATCGTGAATCGTTTGCCAATCATTAGCCAGCCTAATAACCCAATTGGTATGTTTAAGAGTAAGATGAACCATCCTGTATTAATTTGAATTTGAAAAACGTGCTCCACAAAAGTCGATAAGAGTTGTGAAATACCATTGATGCCTGAACTGAAAATTTTGCCAGGTACCAAAAATTCATTCAACGCAATTGCGTTGATGATTGAAGAGCCAATCATCATCACAATTTTAATCCCTAAATCCTTTGTGACAAATTTTGTTTTCATATTATTCCCCTTTCACTTTTTAGTCAGTAATCCCATTTAAGCATATTTTTATAAAAATCGGTAAATTTAACACGTATTCCTTAACATATTCTCATAAATAATTCCTATTATAACGCGCTTAGTAACCATAATTTATTAAATCGTCATCGCTTACATTAGAATTTTATACAAATCTAATTTTTGCCCCATGTGCATGCTAAAATGTAAGTAAATAAACGTTCTTGATTGGAGATGCTTCTATTGGAAAATAATATTTATTCAGCTTGTACTAGTATTTTAATTGGCAAAAAAGCGTCTGTTGATGGATCCGTTATGATTGGTCGAAATGAGGACTCAAAATCTGCTTGGCCAAAGCACTTTATCGTTCATCCACAGCACACAAATAAGAATGAAGAGACTGTTTTTAAATCTAATGACTCCAAATTTAAGTTAGCATTACCCGAAATGGCACTCAAATACACCGCAACACCAGAATGGACGACCAAGTTTGGTCTATTTGAAGAAGATGGGTTTAACGAGGCTGGTGTCGCCATGAGTGCCACCGAAAGTACCTATTCAAATGACCGTGTACTAGCTTGTGATCCTTTGGTAAAGGACGGAATTGGTGAGGAGGCAATGATTACAGTCGTCCTGCCTTACGTTAAAACAGCTCGTGAAGGAGTTGCCAGACTCGGTCAGATTATTGAAGCTTATGGAACCTGCGAATCTAATGGCATTCTGTTTGGAGATAAAAACGAGGCTTGGTATATGGAAACAGCGGCCGGTCATCAGTGGGTTGCTCAGCGAATTCCAGATGATTCATATGCCGTTGTTGCAAATCAAATGGCGATCGAAAAAATTGATTTTGATAACCCAGACGATTTTATGTGGGCCCCTCATATTCAAGAGTTTGTTGCATCGAATCACCTCTCATCCAGCCGAACTGAATTTAACTTTAGAAACATTTTTGGCACAAATAACTTGATGGATTCTTACTATAACTTACCACGCGTTTGGGAAGGCCAACGACTTCTCTCTCCAGAAAAGAATCAAGCTGAAATTACGCGGCTACCCTTTATTCAAACGAGTAATCAATTATTATCTGTTCAAAGCGCCCAAATGGTGTTATCCAGCCACTATGCCGGTACCAAGTATGATTTGTTGGAACCAAGTACAAAGGAATTTCACCATTTCCGTCCAATCAGTCTTGCTGCGACTCAAGAATCGCATATTCTTCAGCTTCGACAGATGGATGACCCTGCCATTGCAGACATTCATTGGCTTGCAATGGGCGTTGCGGCAGAAAGTAGTTACGTTCCCTTTTATGCTGGTATAAACGACACGCATCCTGACTATAAACGGGGTGAAGCGACTTATAGTCCTGATTCTGCGTACTGGGTTTTCAAACATGCTGGTGTTCTGGTAGATAGCCATCCAAAGGAGTTCCTAGACGAGCTTGAAAAGCTTCAATCCGAACTTCGAATTGCCTTTGACCAGTCGATTATTGAAACTGATAAAGGAGGAAGTACACTTAGTGGAATTGAATTAAGTGACTACTTAACTAAGCAAGGAATTAAGAATGCTGATTTGGCTTTAACAAAATACCGTGGCTTAACAGCCGATTTAATAACCAAAATGACGGATTTATCACCGCTTAAGTTTCAACAAGATTTAATGCTTTAGGAAACTAACGATACCCTACACAAAATCATAGGAGCTTCTCATGGAAAATCAAAAGCAAAAGAAAATTTCGCTTACTGCACTAATTTTAATGACGTTTACCACAATTTATGGATTTGCAAATACAACCGTCGCATACGAACAAATGGGTTATGCTAGTATTTTCTGGTATATCTTAGCGGCGCTCCTATTCTTTCTACCAAGTGCCCTTATGTTTGCTGAATATGGTTCGGCTTTCAAAGAAGCCAAAGGTGGTATTTATTCTTGGTTAGCGGGTTCAATTGGCGAAAAATGGGCGTTCATCGGAACCTTCATTTGGCTCTCTAGTTGGATTATTTGGATGGTTTCGACGGCCTCAAAGGTCTGGATCCCATTTTCGACGGTCATTTTTGGAAGTGATCAGACGCAAACTTGGCATTTTCTTAGTTTAACTTCAACCGAAACGGTGGCTTTACTAGGAATCGCTTGGATTATATTAGTGACCTTTTTAGCTTCTCATGGCATGAGTTCAATTGCTAAGATATCTTCAGTGGGTGGCGTATTTGTCATGTTACTGACGGTCATATTTGCACTTACCAGCATTGTCATTTTATTTGCTAACCACGGTCAACTTGCCCAACCAATTACTGGCGTTGAGAGTTTTATTAAATCTCCTAATCCAGATTTTACTTCGCCGGTAGCCTTAATCTCCTTCGTCGTCTATGCGGTATTTGCCTATGCCGGAAGCGAAACGATGGGTGGTATTACTGATAGCTTGCATAAACCTGAAAAAACTTTTCCAAAAGGACTCATTATTTCAACGGTTGTGATTGGAATTTGTTATTCACTTTCAATCTTTCTTTGGGGAATTAGTACTAACTGGCATCAGGTCTTAGGAAATCAATCCGTTAATTTAGGTAATATCACCTACGTCTTAATGGATAACCTAGGATTAGTATTAGGAAACTCACTTGGGTTAACTGCTGCGACTGCTGCGACCATTGGCCATTTATTCGCACGTTTTGCCGGTCTAAGCATGTTTATGGCATATATGGGGTCATTCTTCATCTTAATCTACTCACCGCTTAAATCGTTTGTTTTGGGCTCGAGTGCGGACCTCTGGCCAGCACGAATGACGAAACGCAATAAACACGGAATGCCAGCATTTTCAATGTGGATTCAAGCCGTTGTTGTGGGCTTCATCATCTTCATCGTTGCCTTTGGTGGATCAGGTGCTCAGAAATTTTATTTGATATTAACTGATATGGGAAATATTTCAACAACCTTCCCTTACCTATTCTTAGTTGCAGCTTTTCCATTCTTTAAAAAGCGAACTGATTTGGAACGGCCATTCGAGATTTTTACTAACAAAAAATTGACGATGACTATCACCGTTCTTGTAATGATTGTTTTAGTTGGTGGTATCGGATTTACTGGTATTCAGCCAATTATGGATCATGATTATCAAACTGCACTTTACACGATATTGGGACCCTTTATCTTCGGTGGTATCGCATGGTGGTTCTATGCCTCAGCGATGCGTCGTCGTACAAAATAAATTAAAGAGATTGAAGTGGGTTCTCCCATTTCAATCTCTTTTGCGTTTATACTAATCATTAAATAAAAAAAGAAGGTTTATATAATGGAAATTAATGAATTAACAAATCGATCAAGAAAAATTCGAGCAACCTATCATCAACTTGAACTCAAACAGGATGGACACGCCTGGACGTCTGAACAAGATGCGCTGGCCTTTTTAACTGACGCTGGCCTTGTTGGTCGGATGGTCATGGCAAACCAAGGGAGCTGGCCTACAGGTAATGTTGATTCTCCACTAGATTATAAAATTGCCGAGTGTATTTGGTGGCTTAGTACCCTTGCGGATTCAAATAAAATTGATTTAGAATCAGCAATCGCAAAATTCCTGGATTCACGAGAAAAGGATCTTAAATAATCAGCCACTCGATTGAAAAGAATTAAATGTTATCGAATTAAGTTATGGGTAAAAAAAGAGACCGTTCAAATGAACGATCTCTTTTTTTGAATTAAATGTAAGTCGATAAAACTTACTTACGAGGACGACGTGCTTCTGGAATACGAGCAGCCTTACCATGTAATTCACGTAAGTAGTAGAGTTTAGCACGACGAACTTGGCCAAATCTAATAACTTCAATCTTTGCAACACGTGGTGAATGTACAGGGAAAGTACGTTCAACCCCAACACCGTTTGTAATCTTACGAACAGTGTATGTTGCTTGGATGCCAGCACCGCGACGACGAATAACAACGCCTTCGAATAACTGGATACGTTCACGGGTTCCTTCAACAACACGGGCGTGTACTCGAACAGTATCACCGGCACGGAAGTTAGGAATATCCTCACGTAATTGTTCTTGGTTAATCTTTTGGATCAATGCATTTTGTCTCATAAATGGTTCTATCCTTCCATCAATATTCATTCTCTAATCGACAGCGGAATATTGTTAATTAGGCTTTTACAGCCGAAGTAAATCTTATCATAATTAAAAACTTGTGTAAAGTGCTATTCTTCAGGATTTTCTTCAACTTTAACATCTGCAAGCAACTCTTTTTGATGAGCAGTAAGCACATCGTAATTAATTAAGTCTCTCCGTCGAAGATAGGTTTTCCTTAATGCCTTTTTTTCGCGCCAATCATCAATTTTTTGGTGGTTACCGCTCAATAGGACATCAGGAACCTTCATTCCCCTAAAATCTGCAGGTCGCGTGTATTGGGGATATTCTAATAAGCCACTAGAAAAAGAATCACCAGGAGCAGATTCTTGATTCCCCAATACGCCTGGAAGTAAACGTGCTGTGGCATCAATCATCACCATTGTGGGGAGTTCTCCACCAGTTAGAACAAAATCCCCTAATGATACTTCATCGGTCACTAACGACTTGATTCGCTCGTCAAAGCCCTCATAATGGCCACAAATGAATGTTAGGTGATCTTCCTTGGCAAATGATTCGGCTATCTTTTGGTCGAACTTCTGGCCAGCTGGATCAGTCAAAATAATTCGATTACTCGTATATCCATCCGTTCGGGCTTTTTCCTCAACTGCCTTGAGCGCATCAAAGATAGGTTGAGGCTGCAATAACATTCCTGCACCGCCACCAAATGGATAATCGTCTACGTTACCGTGCTTATTTGTCGAATATTGCCGAAAATCAGTGACGTTCATTTCAAAATTGTCCCGATCAATCGCTTTGCCAACGATGGAGTCATGCATGGGCCCAGTAAACATATCTGGAAATAGGCTTAAAACATCTATTCGCATTATTCCATACCTTCCATTAGCTCAACCGTGACTTGGCCATTTTCAAGATTAACATTTTTTACCACTTGTTTGATAACTGGTAACAGCAAGTCCGCTTGTTTTTCTCGTTTCACCGTCCAAACATCATTAGGACCAAGCGGTAGGATTTCTGAAATGGTTCCGATTAATTGGTTAGATTCATCAACGACCTTTAAACCGATAATATCATCGTAATAATACTGGCCATCTTCAAGTTCTTCCTCATCACGATCCTCATCAGTAATTTTCAAAGTCATTCCCTTATATTGTTCAACTTCATTAATATTATTAAATCCCTCAAACTTAACTAAGAAAAAATTCTTTTGCTGACGAGCCGCTTTAATTTTAAGTTGCTTAATAGGACTCTCATCCTTCTCATCTTTAAAAAGATGAAGAGAACTTCCCTTTTTAAATCTTTGATCAGGAAAATCAGTCGCAGAGACGATTTTTAATTCTCCCTGTATTCCATGGGTATTCACAATTTTTCCAACTTTATAATAGGTCAACGAATTTCACCTCCATCATAAATAAAAGCCCTCAAACAAAACGAGAACGTTTCGCCAAAGAGCTTACTTTGTACCATCATTGATTATCAATCGGACTCTCTTTGAGCCTTGAACTCGAACGCTATACACAATTGTTCGAATTGCTTGCGCAACATGTCCTTGCTTTCCAATTACCCGACCGACATCCTTGGGATCCACATACAATTGAAATTCATAAAACCGATCAGTTTCATTCTCTTCAATTCGAATGGCCTCAGGATGTTCAACTAGAGGTACAACTATTGTATTAATAAGTGCCTTAAAATCAGTCATTTATCTTCACTTACTTCTTATTTCTTAGTGAACTTTGCTTCGTGATACTTCTTCATAATTCCAGCATCAGAAAGTAAGTTACGAACAGTATCTGAAGGTTGGGCACCCTTGCCTAACCAGTCTAAGATATCTTCTTCTTGTAATTTAACTTCTGCTGGGTTAACTAGTGGGTTGTAAGTACCAACTAGTTCGATAAAACGACCATCACGAGGGCTGCGTGAGTCTGCAACAACGATACGATAGAATGGACGCTTCTTAGAACCCATACGCTTCAAACGAATTTTAACTGACATATAATTCCACCTCCTGTAATTCTTTCAACGATAAATAATATACCAGTCTTTGAATGGGTTGTAAAGGTTTTTTTCTTTACACCCCAAAATCTGTGTCATATCACGGTTATTCATAGCCCATATATTAATCTGTGGTTCCTTTTAGTCTTGAATTTTCTCAAATACCGACGGCTTATGATTAATGTAGATACCTGTCAACAATAAGAAGACTGACAGCACAATAATGCTGGTCAATATAATTGTCCAAGAATGGGTTCCGGCATGAAGATAACCAAAAAGGACGGGACCAACAGCTGCTAATAGGTAGCCAACCGTTTGTGCCATGCCGGAAACTTCGGCCGTTTCCATCGCATTAGCTGATTTTTGAGCAAAATAGACAATGGACAAATTAAACGCAATTCCAGAAGCAATTCCCACCACTAAAGAAATGATCGAAACTAAGGTTGCACTGGAAATTGGGAACATTAACGCCAAAATTCCTAGCGAAAATCCTAATCCCGCTACCCAGACTAAGACAGCATCCCCGCCCCTTTTATCTGCTAGGAATGGCACAATAAAGGCACAAGGTAGCGATCAGATTTGCATGATTGTTACAAACGTCCCGCCTTGAATACTACTAAAGTTCTTTGCGACGAAGATTGTGGGTAACCAGGTAATTAATGAATAATAGATTAGTGACTGCAGACCAAAGAAGAATGCAATCATCCATCCCATGCTGGATTTCCAAACCGATTGGGTGTTTAATCCAGACTGCTCTGCTCGCTGGATCTTACCCGAATCTAGCTTATTTTGTTTAATCATCGGCGTCCAACCAATTAAGCTGATCACTGAGATAATTGCAAGTCCCACCATTGCAGCAAGCAGTGATGCTTTAGCAACGATTATCCCGGCCAAGCCAGTGCCGAGTGCGCCGACTAGCAACATGGTCGTCGTATAGGTACTAACACCCAACACTGGTTTCAGCGGCAAGTGATCTTTGATAACGGCTGGTAAGAGGACGTTTGCACTATCAATTCCCAGACCAATCAAAAACGTTCCAATCAAAATAGTTGGTAAAGCGGTATTAATTCTCAACATACTTCCTAAAACAAGTAAAATCGCAAAACTAAAAATGACCCGTTCGTTTCCAAAACGACGCCCAAGTTTTGCCAAAACTGGTGATAATATCGCAAAAGTGAGTAATGGAATAGTCGTCAGTAGACCAGCAGCGCTAACTGGCAGCCCTGTCGCTTTTTCTAAGCTCGGTAATAACGGTGGAATTGCCGTAATGGGAAGGCGCAAATTAATCGCCATAAAGCCAATACAGAGCAATATCACATTTGTTTGTTTCTTTTTCATGATGGTCTTTCTTCCAATCTAGCTCAAAATAAAAAGGAAGGCTTGGCTTCCTTTTTGTCACAACTAGCCTATTGTATCAAATTCTATGTCACTGTGACTAATTATTTAGTTTCCCACTAATTCGTTTAATTCAGGAAGCATTTTTAGTGGACTTGTCTTTGGCGCATAGCGTTGAACAACATCTCCATTGCGGTTCACAATAAATTTAGTGAAATTCCATTTGATTGCCTTTCCCAAGGTACCAGGGGCTTCCCTCTTAAGGAAGTCAAACAACGGTAACGCATCATGCCCGTTCACATCATGAATGGTATGCATTGGGAAATTAACACCATAGGTCATGCGACAAGCCTCAGCTGCAGCACTACTATCAGAAACTTCCTGCTTAAACTGGTTCGAAGGAAATCCTAAAACGATAACATCCTTGTCTTTATAGTCTTGGTAAATTGCCTCCAACTGCTTAAATTGGGGCGCAAATCCGCACTTAGTCGCCGTGTTGACAATAATCAACGTTTTTCCGCGATACTTTGCCATAGAATACTTTTCGCCATTTTCAAGCGTGACATCATAATCATAAATTGACATTCAATCGCCCCTTTCAAAAAAGTTGATTAGCCTTGGGTTGCGTTATGCTCGTGACTAGGAGCAGCATCCGTCATCTTGTTTAAGATCTTCATGTCGGACTCACTGATTGTAAAGTCAAGTTGTGCATTCGCTTCGATATGAGCTTGGCTAGTAGCCTTAGGAAGTGGTAAAGTCCCATTTTCGATACAAAAGCGCAGTGCTAGTTGCGCAATGCTGGCCTTATACTTAGCAGCCATTTCTTTAACAGCTTCATTATTCAGTAAATCACCCGTTGCAAGTGGTGAATAAGCCTCAATTAAAATGTCATTTGCCTGCGCATACTCAACAATTTTAGGCTGAGTCCAGCCAATGTAGTACTGAATTTGATCAACTGCAGGTTTCACAGTTCCATTTTCTAAAATATTTTTCAAATCATGAACATTAAAGTTAGAAACACCAATGGCTTTTGCCCGACCACTCTTAAGAATCGTTTCCATGGATTTCCAAGTCTCAACGTTTTCCTTATCGTGATCCGTTCCAATAGAGCTCCATGGCCATGGGGCATGAATTAAGTACAAATCAACATACTTTGTTCCAAGATTTTCCATTGTTTTGTCAAAGGCAGCTAGTGCCTTGTCATAACCCTTAATTTCGGCTGGTAACTTAGTCGTTAAAAAGATCTCATCCCTAGGAATGCCAGAATCTTTGATTGCTTTACCCACACTACTTTCATTTGCATAGGCTTGTGCCGTATCAATGTGCCGGTAACCCGTCTTTAATGCATTGGCTACTGCGTCATAAGCAGTTTGGCCGCCTGGAATCTGCCACGTACCAAATCCGACTTGTGGTATCTCTGTTTCATTGTTTAAACTAAATGTATCTGTCAGTACACTCATATAAACATCTCCTTATATACTTTAATTCTAACACGCAACCTGTAAACAGCTCGTGATTTAGTCGTTTCTTATCATCAACTTACAAGTTGGAAGTCAAAACAATTGTTTTTGTCCAAATAGTAGGTATACTTGCCTTGAATTCAATAAAGGAGTGTGATCATCATGAAGCTCACAATTTCAGATGAAGCCCTAGCAATCATCCAGCCAAACATCGATCCACATACAATCATGTTGTTAAGCTACGATGATGGTGTCGGTCCCTATTCTCATCACGGCCTTGAAGCGCTACAAATTGCGTTTCAACTTGTTTTGATTACCGATAAAATGGACAAAAAGGATTATGACCTCCAAATAAAGTCAAACATTGGATTAATTTATGCAAAAGGGTATTCCAGCGAATTCTTTGGTGAAAATATGAAGATAACTTATAAACCCGCATTTAATTTGCTTAACTTGTCAGATGATGGTGAGGAAATTGAGGATAATTTGCAGATAATTGACGAGCGACACTAATTAGTCGCTTTTGATTCTCTGGTACCGGACTTCCGCTAACTGGTTAAATTGCTTCATCCCAACCAACTCGTATCTACTAGCATAGTCGCCAGTTGGAAATAGTCGTTTGCCTTGGCCAAGCAGAACCGGTGCAATTTGAATCCACCAGTCATCAATTAAATCTGCCTTAATTAAATCAGTCACAATTTTACCACCACCAACAATCCAGATATTCTTTCCGGATTGTTTTTTTAATTCTTCAATCAAGGAAACCACATCTTGATCAGCAAATGAGGCATCCCGGGTTGCCACCGTTCTCGAACTTGATAGGACAATATTTTTAAACTCGGGATACAGGGGTTCGGTCCCTAATAACTTCTTTGTCGCTTCATAGGTGTGCCGACCCATGATGCTCGTATCTACCTGGGCTAGAAACTCAGCAGTATTTGCCTGCTCGCCACCCACCGTATCAAATAGCCACTGTAAATCGTCATCTGAGGTCGCCAAGTATCCGTCGAGGCTCATTGCCCCATAAAACTGTATCCGCCTCACATCGTCTCCTCCTAGCCATATTTATTGATTGCTTTCGCCAGAAAAAGGACCACTCCAGCGAAGTAGCCCTTTAAGTCAAACTTATTCTGGATCAGTCGCAACTAATCCGCCAGCAAGATTCTCCATGTTAGGTTTATCAGCTGTCACAATCAGTTGTTCATTAACAAAGGCATTAAGGCCAAGATTACTCATTTCACGACCATAGCCAGAGCTCTTCACACCACCAAATGGTAATTCTGGAAGAGAGACCATGAAGTTGTTAACGAATACCATCCCAGTCTCAATCTGTGAAGCAACCTTTTCGCCACGTTTGGAATCACCACTGAAGACAATGCCACCCAAACCAAGATCTGAATCATTAGCTAAGTCGATTGCTTCCTGCTCTGAATTAACTTTGTAAACTGCGGCAACGGGTCCAAACATTTCTTCATAATAAGCTGGATTATCTGGCTTAATATCAGTCAAAATGGTTGGTTGGAAGAATTGACCAGGTAAGTCAATCGGTTCATTTCCATAAGCAACCTTTGCACCCTTCTCAATTGCCTCGTCAACTTGTGACTGAAGCTTTTCTTTGGCCCGTTTTGTATTCATTGGCGCCAAAGTTGTCGCATTATCCATTGGATCACCTGGCTTAACCTTAGCGAAGTTTTCCTTTAATTTTTCAACAAACTGATCATAAAGGTTAGCTGCCACGATGAACCGCTTTGAAGACGTACATACTTGTCCAGCATTATATAGTCGTGCTCGCCAAGCAATTTCAGAAACGGTATCAATATCCGTATCATCAAGGACGATAAAACAGTCCGTACCACCTAATTCCATGGTATTTTTCTTCAAGTTCTTACCAGCAGCTTCAGCGACACTACGCCCACCGCGTTCCGAACCAGTTAAAGCAACGCCCTGTACTCGAGAATCAGCAATGATATCGGAAACCTGATCATAGTTGGCAAACAAGTTAACTAGGCTTGCGTCTGGTGCTGACGATTTCTTAACAACGTCTTCAAATGCAGCTGCAGAGCCAGGCGTATTTGAAGCATGCTTTAGAATCATGGGATTACCAACCATGAAGTTTGGCGCAAATACTCGCATAATTTGATAATATGGGAAATTCCATGGTTCAACCATCATAATGGTTCCTGTTGGATGTTTTTGAACTTGAGCTGATCCAGTGGCAATCGTGTCTAATTTAGTAGGCTTTAAAAGATCAGCACCATGGTCAGCAAAGTAATCTGCGATGATGGCACATAGTTCAACCTCACCCTTAGCCTCACGGAAAAGTTTTCCCATGTCGGTCACCATGACGGTGGCTAGATGATCACTGTCTTCTCGCATTAAGCTTGCAATTTCGTGTAATTGGTCGGCTCTGGTTTCTGGACCTTCCTGTTCCCACTTCTTAAATAACTTGTGAGTTTCAGTTAACGCATTTTCAACTTGATCGGCTGTTGCATCAGGATATTCCTTTACAACTTCATTCGTATACGGATTAACCGTTTTATATGCCATTTGAAAACCTCCAAATATTTTTTATCTTAGTAGTAACCGTTTTCATACTAAAGGATGCCATTCGCAGGGTCAATGAATTGGATTGTGATTGTTTTCTTAAAATAGTGCGCAAAAAAGCGGTGTCCATGTAGGACAACCGCTTGTATTTTGAGACTAATCTTTATAAATTTCTTTTGCCAACGTAAATGCTGACCATGCTTTAGGCCAACCTGCATAAAAGGCCAAATGGGTGATGAGTTCGATCATTTCATCCTTGGTGACGCCGTTTTGTTTTGCAATCGTCATGTGTGCTTCTAACTGGGGAACACCTTGTGTAAATAGACTGGCAACCGTAATCAAGCTTCGGTCACGAGCAGATAACTTATCTTCTCTAGACCATACTTCACCAAATAGAACATCGTCATTCAATTCGGCAAACTTGGGCGCAAAATCGCCTAAGTTGTCACGTCCTGCTGTTTGCTTTTTTGCCATTATTTGTCCTCCTCAACCGATGCGTACTCTTCATCGGAAACTGGTTCCAACCATTCTGGTGTGCCAGCTGTGATGGCAACGTGAGAGAACCAACTGTCTTTAGTTTCACCATGCCAATGTTTGACACCATCATGCGTCACGATGACGTCACCTGGCTTTAACAACTGTGCCTTCTTACCAGCTTCTTGGTACCACCCTTCACCACCGGTTACCAATAAAATTTGGAAACCATCATGATGAATGTGCCAGTTGTTCCGGCAACCAGGTTCAAAAGTGACATTACCGACACCAACGTTTACCTCAGGATCGTTAACGAGTCCTTGCAAATAACTTTGTCCAACAAAGTATTGAGCATATGCATCATTTTTAGGTCCCTTGGGAAAAATAATCCCATCTTTAACTGATTCATTTTTTGCCATTATGAACGCTTCCTTTCAAATTAAGCTTGCTTAGTTGGGTAAATTGTAAATTCATTTACGTTAACATCAGCAGGTTGATTAACCGCAAAATTCACAACTCGAGCAACTGCATCTGGGGTGAAGCCGACCTGTTTGTAAAAGTCTTCCATACCGGTCTTAGTTGCATCGTCGGTGATTGTCCCTAATAATTCAGTATTAATTGCAGCTGGATACAGGCTTGCTGTGCGGATATTGGTTCCTTCTTGCGCACTTTCCATTCGGATAACTTCCATCAAATTTCGAACCGCAAATTTTGTCGCACCATAAACTCCGGCACCGGCGAAACTCTTAATCCCAGCAACGGATGAAGTCGTCACAATTTGGCCACCTTTTTGCGTAACAAAATCAGGCATAACGGCTGCAACACCATTCAAAACACCTTTTAGGTTTATATCAATCATCTGGTTCCACTCTTTAATGTGTAACGCACTAATTGGTGAACTTGGCATAATTCCAGCATTATTGAAAATGACATCGATACCACCAAACTCAGATTTGGCTAAATCAACAAGTGCTTGAACCTCTTCAGGCTTCGTCACATCCGTCTTTAAATACGTTGCTTGGCCGCCATCCAATTTGATATCATTATCAATTTCTTGTAAACGAGACTCTCTTCTGGCTCCTAATACAACCTTGGCACCATTGCTAGCAAGCAATTTTGCTGATGCCTCTCCAATTCCGGAAGATGCTCCGGTAATCACAATAACTTTATTTTTAACTGTCATATTAACTAATCACTCCTTTATTTCTGTCCCCATCATAAGGTCAATGCTGCCATGCGTCTAATGCTTGTTTCATGAAGGTGTATGCGCTAAAAGCATGATGATAATCTTCATCGACCATAAAATTGCGATTCTGATATACACTGTATTTAATAAACGTTCAATTCAAATGAGGTGAAGCACTTGAAACAGGGATCCCTTTTTAACACCGATGATACGCAAAATAGCCCCCTCGCTAATCGCGTTCGACCATTAACGTTAGATGAATTTGCCGGCCAACAAAGCTTAATTGGCGCAGGCAAAGTATTACGAGAAATTATTGATTCTGATCAACTACCGTCCATTATTTTTTGGGGGCCGCCAGGAGTTGGCAAGACGACATTAGCTGAAATTATTGCAACCCAAACCAAAGCAAATTTTGTCACATTTAGTGCAGTTACGAGTGGCATCAACGATATTCGTAAAATTATGAAAGCGGCTGAAGAAAATCGGGACCTAGGTGAACAGACCATTGTCTTTGTCGATGAAATTCACCGATTTAACAAGGCGCAACAGGATGCCTTCCTCCCCTTCGTTGAACGTGGCAGTATTACTCTGATTGGCGCAACAACCGAGAATCCATCATTTGAAATTAATGCGGCACTGCTGTCACGGTGTAAAGTGTTCGTTTTACATTCACTGGCTCCTCAGGAAATTTTAGCCGTTTTGAAAAATGCAATCAAACATCCTAAGGGGTTCCCTAACTTAGAAATCAAAATTAGCGATGAAACGTTGATGACGATTGCTCATTTTGCAAACGGCGATGCTCGAGTTGCTTTAAACACCCTCGAAATGGCCGTTTTAAATGCCAATCAACAGGATAAATCCGTTACAATTTCCGAAGACGATTTAGGCCAATTAATTAATACCCGTTCATTACGCTACGACAAACACGGTGAAGAGCATTACAACATTATCTCTGCCTTGCATAAATCAATGCGAAATAGTGATGTCAACGCGGCTATTTATTGGCTATCACGAATGTTAGATGGGGGTGAAGATCCCCTCTACATCGCCCGACGACTCGTCCGATTTGCCAGTGAAGATATTGGGGTTGCGGATACGAGTGCCCTCGAACTCACTATCAATGTTTTTCAGGCCTGTCAGTTTCTGGGAATGCCGGAATGTGACGTTCATCTGACGGAAGCAGTGGTTTACTTGTCGTTAGCGCCAAAATCCAATTCTGTCTATTTGGCTAGAGAGAATGCAAAGGATGATGTTAAAAAAACCGGAAATGAACCCGTTCCCCTGCAAATTCGAAATGCCCCTACTAAGCTTATGAAAGACCTGGATTATGGCAAGGATTACATTTATGCTCATTCTACCGATGACAAACTGACCTCCATGAAAACCATGCCACCTGAGCTTGAAGGCCACGAATACTATTTTCCATCCGAACAAGGACACGAGGACCGATTCAAAAAACGACTTGCTTTCATTCAAAAATGGCATCAGCAACACGATGCAGAGTAAAAAAAGCGGTTCTATACTTTTTCCTGTTG
>NZ_AZGJ01000038.1 GCF_001436395.1 Secundilactobacillus malefermentans DSM 5705 = KCTC 3548
CAGGATTTGACAGAGAGCCTTTAATCTATCCTTCTGAAGCACCTGTACTTGTATCAGGCTTTGGTTCAGGTTTTGGTTCTGGCTTTGGAGCCGGAGCAGCATCTGAAGCACCGGTACTTGTGTCAGGCTTTGCCGCTGGTTCTGGTTCAGCGCCAGAAGCAGCAGTTGCCGTATCAGCAGGGCCACCCTTAACGGAGGCGCCTGTCACAGCGTCTGGATCTGGAACAAGTTTTTGGCCAGTTTTGGCGAGATACCACTTAATTTCTGGCATGATATCGAGAACTTGTTCGTTAACACCAGCGTAGTCGCCGTCTTTGTCGTGCATCCCAATGTAGTTATGGATGATGTAACGATCTGGACCGTTACCGGGAACTGGCATTTGGAAACTGGCTTTTTCACCAGTTCGCAAGCCGTTGATTACTTGTGCAACATGCTTAACAGCACGCGCTGGATGAACTGCTGACATTGGGTCACCAGCTTGTTTTGGCCAACGAGGTGCTAACATGTCATCGTGGGGCACCATGTTGTTGTAGTAGATGAATTGGTTATTGTCATCCGCATAAGTTAACTCCATTGGCATCGAGTTCAAAAAGTTATTCAATTGGTCGACCGTTAGAATACCACGATCTAATTTGACGTAATCTTTCCCCTCAGCAGCATTAACCTTTTTGGCTGCTTGTTCAACCCAATCATCGGCATTCATATCGACACCCTCGACAGTTGCCTTAGACTTGCCACTTGCAGTTAAATCCTCAACGTTTCCATTATCTAATTCAATATGACTAAAATCATTTTCACTCATAATAATGCTCCCTTCAAATGCACTTTTTTTAGCATAATCTATTATAAGATTTTTTTCACATAGATGTAAAGCGGTTACAACATAAAAATTAATTATTTTCTTTTATCTAATAAAGTTATGCCAACTAATAACAAAAATACGATTAAAATCGGAAAGACGGTTCTTAATGATTGAGCAAGATAATTTTTAAATCCAGCCACATTCGTAAAATCAATTTGTCCCGAAACGAAGAAAGCAATAATAAATGCCACCAGCAAGAGCCAAAGAACCATTCTAACCACTAATAGAACGCGTTTCATGTAAGGCACCTCCATCTGATCTAGTTGCCATCAGTATACCCTATAAAAGGTCAATCTCGTCATAATCGGAAAAAAGGAGTAAATTAGAATTAGCATATCAAAGGAGTTCTTGGAATTGATTACATTAAAATCTGCACGAGAAATTGAAAAGATGCGTGAATCCGGCGCTATATTGGCCGGTGTTCATTTGGGATTGCGTGATATTATCAAACCCGGCATCTCATCATGGGAAATTGAAGAATTTTCCCGGAACTACATTGAATCACATGGTGCAACGGCTTCTGAAATTGGATTTGACGGCTACAAGTTTGCAACCTGTGTCAGCGTCAATGAAGAGGTGGCCCATGGCATTCCCCGCAAGAATCTCATCCTCAAAAAGGGAGACATTGTCAAAGTCGATATGTGCGTCAATTTGGACGGATTCGAAAGCGATTCTTGCTGGAGTTATGCAGTTGGTAAAGTTTCAAAGGATGTCCAAAAATTGATGGATGTTACTTTAAAGGCCCTTTACTTGGGAATTGATCAGGCGCAGGTTGGTAATCGAATTGGTGATATCGGCTATGCTATTCAACAATATGTCGAAGTGGAAAATCATATGGGCGATGTCCGTGACTTAATTGGTCACGGGATTCAGCCAACCATCCACGAGCAACCCAACGTACCCCACTACGGCGAAAAGGGTAAGGGATTACGTTTGCGTGAAGGAATGACGATTACAATTGAGCCAATGGTGAACCTTGGCACTTGGAAAATTGTCCCCCGCGTTGTTGATGGCGATTCTTGGGAATACTACGCATCGGCCGACAACACGCCTTCTGCCCAATTTGAACACACCTTAGCAATCACAAAAGATGGTCCTCAGATTTTAACCTCACAGGATCCAGAGTTTGATAAAAGATACCTATAGAAAAACGGTTAACCACAAACCCAGTGATTAACCGTTTTTTACTTCCATCCCCTATTTTCTAAATCCATCTCGCGTTTTCTCATTCCTGAAACGTATGGGTTCCCCGCCACAAAATAGCGCAGTGGCAACAACGTGCCATTTCCATTCTGACTAACACCAATTCGGGAGGATTCTCCCACCTTTGCTGGAATTTTTCCGGTTAATTGAATTGTGAGTGGGGCCTCATCCAAAGAAATGAGGTTTAAAGCCTTGTCCTGGATACCAAGTGCCTGCATTAATTTCCCGGGGCCATTTGTTAATTCATACCCTTCACGCGGACGATTTTGTCGCATTATCTCAATGCCTTCAACGGGCTCCAACCCTCTCACCAAAATTCCTTGGGGAACGCCGGCTTCCTGGGTCGCAATGTCAAACATGTACCGACCATGGATTGAATAGATATAAATCGTACCAGGATCCCGATAGAGAGCTTCATTTGAGGGAGTTCGCTTCCCTTGAAAGGCATGAGCCGCTGAATCATTTTGTCCCAAATACGCTTCCGCTTCAGTAATGTAGCCGCTCATTACCCCCTGATTTGTCTGATAACGTAGCGTCTTTCCCAATAATTCACTGGCGATCAGCTCAGTTGGTTCCCCACTGAAGAACGCTGTTAATTCACTCATCAAATCCCCCTCCTTTTCTCTAATATAACTTGGTGGTAAACTTTCAACAAGGGTGGTGACTTTCATGAAACTTAAAATTGAACGGATTTACACCAAACCGATTGACCAAAACGGCTATCGAATCTTAGTGGATCGGCTTTGGCCACGTGGAATCTCCAAGGTGAACGCAGCTTTAGACCTTTGGAAGAAGGAAATTGGACCGTCAACTGACCTTCGGAAATGGTTCAATCATGATCCAGAGAAGTATGCTGAATTCAGTCAAAAATATATTGCTGAACTTGATGCAAACAAAGAAACGGCGGCATTTATTGATCTAATCAAAGACCAGCTTGAGCATCAGGACGTCATTCTCCTATTTGGCGCGAAGGACGAAACTCACAATCAAGCAGTTGTCCTCCAAAAATATATCTCAGAGAAATTATAAAAGCCTACTAACTCAACGTTAGCAGGCTTTTCTTATAGCGTTTCAAATATCAAATTTAGATTTAAAGCAATTAATATAATGGCGATAATCCACGAAGTCCATTTGACCCACGGCTTGTTCACGAATGGCCCCATGAGCTTCTTACTACTTGTGAAGATAATCAGTGGCACAATCGCAAATGGCAACGCAATGCTCAGGAACACCTGCGACAGTGTCAGCAACCCTTCGATCTTTGCCTCGTTACCCTTAAAGTAAATGGCAAAAATGAGCACGGGAGTAATTGAAAGTAATCGTGTTAATAGTCGTTGGGCCCAAAGTGGCATCTTTAAGTGAATGAACCCTTCCATAATAACTTGACCAGCCAATGTCCCCGTAATAGTAGAACTTTGTCCGGATGACAGCAGCGCAATGGCGAACAACATACTTAGAATTGGACTGGCAATTGCCCCCACAATTTGAGAATCCTGTAGGGCGTTGTACAAGTCGCCAAATCGACCTAAATCGCTGTTTGTGCCAAAGAATAGTGCGGCACCTAAGATTAATAGCAAACAGTTCACAACAAACGCAACCGTCAACTGTGTGTTCGAATCGATAATCGTAAATTTGATTGTCTTGCGAACACTTGCTTCATCGTTATGGTCAAAGCTTCTAGTTTGAGAAATTGAAGAACCCAAATATAAATTATGAGGCATCACAGTTGCACCCACAATTCCAAGGCCTAAATAAAGCATCGAATTATTAGTGACTAAATCCGTCTTGGGAACGAAGCCGCCCAAAATTTGAGAAAACTGTGGTTGCGCTAAAATAACTTCATATAGAAAGACAAAAAGAATAACGGCAACCAACGTCGCGACAATCGCTTCAATTTTTCTGAAGCCAAGTTTCATTAATAAGAGCAATATCAAAACATCTAATGCGGTAATTGCAATCCCGATAATTAGTGGAATGTGGAACAGCAACTCGATTGCAATACCGGAACCAATAATTTCAGCGATATCAGTCGCCATAATCGCTAATTCCGTGATAATCCAAAGGAATATTCCTAGGCCTTTATTTGTGTGATCACGCGTTAATTGTGCTAAATCACGTCCCGTGACGATTCCCAACCTTGCCGCCATCGCTTGAAGGAGCATCGCAATTAAACTAGATAATAGAATAACCGTTAACAGCTTATATTTAAATTGAGAACCACCGGCAATTGAGGTAATCCAGTTACCAGGGTCCATATAGCCGACCGCAATCAGCGCTCCTGGACCACTATATGCTGCAAAGGTTCGCCAGAAGCCAGCGTTTGCCGGCACATTAATCGTGCCATTGATTTCATCCAAACTCTTGCTTTGGCCATCGGTGACATCCATCATTTTTTCATGTTTTGTCTTATGTGTTTCGTCAGATTTTGCCATATTCTGCCTCGCTTCCTATGTGATGATTTATAAGATGATTATCGAACGACGATAACGGAAGTAGAGACACGTTTCGCTAAATGTAGTCCAATTGTTTTACCTGACTTATGTCTGGCATCAACCATGTCAGCACCGCAGACAACGAGGTCTGGATGAAATTCAGGAATAATTTGATCCAGCACAACATCATCAACGTCACCGCCCTCACCAATTAGTGATTTAACGGACTTAACGCCATATTGTTTAGCCAAATCGGCATAATGCTTAACAACTTCTTCAACCGCCTCACGCTTTTTTTGTAAGCGATCTGGTGATAATGAATCATAAATATTAATATCTTCCATTTCCATAACGGAAACGATTCCCAAACTAATCCCATTATCCTTTGCGTACGTCACTGCAAATCGAAACGCATGCTTAGTAGAATCAGTATCATCGGCATCAACCGTCAACAGTACCCGTTTAAAAAATAGTGGCAACGTTTGCTCACTTTCACTCATTTTAAAATCCTCCCTAATCAATCTTAATTATTCATTTCACATTATAGCACTAAGTCCCGTTTCATGGCGTTCATCCGCCCAAATATATCAGACGAATTAAATACGTGTGTCAAATTAAAGACAGATGAGACTATTTAATATTCATTTAATATTATGGACAATATACTAGTGTGTTAGTCATTATCATAAATTTAGGAGTGAGTAAGTTGGGTAAACATAAAAAGTTGTCTAAATTGTTAGCGCTGCCAGTACTGGCTTTGGGTCTTTTGCTCGTGTTAGCTGGTTGTAGTTCAAATGCATCGGGTGGTACCAGAGATGCCAAAACAAAATCAGGGGTTCTCTCAAGCGCCCAGGTTAAGAAAAACATTAATGGCCATTGATTACAACTCGTGAAGACAATCAAAAATCATTAACTGCTACATATAAAAAAGAAGTTGAGTCTACCAAAAACACTTTGGATACGCCATACGTTAAGGTAAATCCATACGAAACTTCGCCACTTTCCGCCCTGGTCATCTTCCATACCGATGATGCCGTAAAAGTGACCTACACGGTTGTTGGAAAAACGAAGAATACATCAATTTCAAACTCGGTTAAGGGTTACAGCAAGACCCGCCAAATTCCAGTGGTTGGTCTTTACTCTGGCGCAAACACCGTTAAGATTACGACTACCGATAAAAATGGCAAAAAGGCAACTAAGTCATTGTCCGTGAAGACAACAACTTCGCTACCTAAATACATTAAGGATTCAAAACCAACCATCAAAAATACGAACAAATCAAAAATGGTGATCGGTAAAAATAAGTTAACGCTGCTTGTTCGATCAACTAAAGAATCATTTGCAGTTGATGGTGATGGCGTAGTTCGTTGGTATTCAACCCTTTGGAACCAACATTTGATGGAAAACATTCATAACGGCCACTTCTTGTTCCTAACTAAGAACAAGCAATCCGACATGATGTATAACGACCTACTTGAGACCGACTACCTTGGCCGCGTCTACAAGGAATACTCATTTGGTACCAAGACCACCACTAACGAAACTGGTGCTGCTAAAGCTGAAACAACGATCATTCACCATGACATCACCGAGTTACCTAACCATAACTTACTTGTCACTGTGAACGACGGCTCAAAGAAGTACGTTGAGGACACAGTTGTTGAAATTTCACATAAGACTGGGAAAGTCGTTCGCGTCTTAAACCTTAAAAATATTTTGCCAGCCGCAATGTACAAGGAATATAAATCAAAGAAACGGGCTGATGGCAAACTAGATTGGTTCCATAACAATGCTGTCGACTACGTTAAGAAGGATCACAGTATCTTGCTCTCGAGTCGACACCAAGATTTGATGATGAAGATTAACTGGAAGACCCAACAAATTAAGTGGATTTATTCCGGCAAAAAGAAGTCAACTTGGCCCAAGGCATATCGCAAGTATCTATTGACCCCTACCAAAGGAACAGCGGTTACTGGTGGACAACATGGCCTTTACCAATTATCACAATCTAAATCAGGCAACATTGAAAACGTTCTGATTTTTGACAATAATATTGCCGTTACAAATGGTGATAAGAAAACGTCTGGCAAGTATTCTCAAGGAGTTCAATTCAAGATTAACCAAAAGAAAAAGACCATTACCCAAACTTGGGCTTATGGTAAAACGCTTGGCAAACAAAACTTTAGTTACATCATCGATTACACTCAAAAATTAGGAACCGATAACTATCTCATGGACTATGGGTTCGTCGATGGCGGTAACAAGAGCAACATCGTTGAAGTTGATCAAAACAAGCAGATCTTCAACCTAACCGTTTCAAATCCAGCTTCAAAGGCTTACGTTTACCGAGCTTATCGAGTTGCAGTTTATCCAAGCAACTACACCTTCTCAGTTTACAAATAGCGAAAACTTAGTTAATTTAATAATGTTAAAGAAAATGCGTTGGAGGTGATTTTTCTTAACTCCAACGCATTTTACTATGATTAAGGGGACTCATTATGAAACGAAAATGGCCGGTCATCGGCGTCGTACTCATCATTATCATTGCAATCATCGGGGGATATGCCTATCACGAGCGAACTGTCATCAAGAATCGTTCACTGGTAAGTCAGACACACACAAACAAGCACACCTTATCAATCGCTCAAATCAAGCAAAATTTAACACCCACGCTTTCAACGACTCACATTGATGCAACCAAGTCGTTGCGGAGTTACTATAAGTCCCAGCTGGAAAATCTTACGGTTGGAACTGTCAATGGACAAGCAATCGTTAACCCTTACAAAACCAGTCCGTTAAGCGGCCTCATTTTGGTGAAAACGAAGACCGCTACAAAAGTAACCATGCAGGTTGTTGGGGACACTAAGGCAACGACTATCACGAAACACTATAAAAAATATCAGCAGAATCATTCCGTTGGTGTCCTGGGCTTATATGCTAGCCGAACAAATCAGGTGCAGCTAACGTTTACGACCAAATCTGGCACAAAAACAAGCGCCACTTATGACATGACGACGGCTGCCGTCCCCGCCGACGTTGGGACAAACACCCTCAAGAAATCGGTCCCCTCCAAAATGGCATTAGGCAAAGGAAACGCCAAACTGACCTTTGCCATCAGTAGTCAGGGAATTACCTATGGGTTGGACGCTCAGGGAAAAGTCCGTTGGTACAGCACCAAAGAAACATCGCACGTCTTTAAACGCCTCAAAAATAATCGCCTTTTGATTGTGACCAAAGTGGATGATAACTCTCATAAGTACAACGCCCTGCAAGTGACCGATTTCTACGGTCACGTTTACAAGCAGTACGATTTCAAGGGAATTTTCCCAACCCATTCAGATCATACGAAGCTCGCTGAAAACACCGTCATTCACCATGATGCAATCGAAATGCCAAACGGCGATTTTTTGTTAACGGTTGATGATGGCAGCGCAGACTACGTTGAGGACACCATGATTCAGATTGACCGCCAAACGGGAAAAATCAAGAAAGTTATCGATTTGAAACGAATTCTCCCCGTCAGTTCCTACACAAAGTACGAGGGCACCCATCGTTCCGACGACAAAATTGACTGGTTCCACCAAAATTCGATGTATTACGATCAGAAAAACGGTGAACTCATCATTTCTGGTCGAAACCAAGATATGATTTTCGCAATTAATTACAAAACATTGAGCCTTAATTGGATTTTAGCCGTCAATCAAAAGCTTCCGAAAAAGTATCAGAAATTTCTGCTAAAGCCAACCACCAAGAACTATAAATTCAACGCTGGCCAACATGCAGTTAAATTGATTCATACCGGCAAAATCAACGGCAATCAGGTTGAACTCGAGTTCTATGACAATAATGTGGTTGTAACTCGTGGAAACCAGAAAGCGTCAAAAACCTATTCCACTGGTGATATTGTCAAAATTGATCGAGTCAACCGAACCGTTACTAAAACCTGGAGTTATGGTAAATCGCTTGGAAAGACGAATTTCACCAATATTGTTGGAAGCAGTTACGCTATCGGCAACGATAATACGCTGATTAACTTCGGTTATGCCGATTCTGGTAAACGAAGCGAATTTGTGGAGGTAAACCGCAAAACCAATCAAGTTGTCTTTGATGTTGATCGAACGAATTTCTCAACTGGAGATTGGAGTTATCGCGCGCAGAGAATGACCTTGTTCCCATAAGAAAAGGAGTAAACGTAAAAACACGTTTACTCCTTTTTGTTATTTTGGATCATTGACCGCAAAATCGGGACGTTTCCCCGATAATGCTTGATCCACCATTTTCTCGGCACCCAGCGCCATTCTTTGACTTGCTTCAATGGTATTAGAACCCGTATGAGGTGTCAAAAATGCGTTGTCCAATCCAAGTAGTGGGCTGTCCTTTTTCAATGGCTCTTGTTCAAAGACGTCTAATGCTGCGCTTCTAATTTCACCGCTCTTCAACGCTTCCACCAGTGCCGCCTCATCAATCACCGAACCACGCGCAAAGTTCACAAGGCTGGCACTCGGCTTCATCATTCTAAGTTCTTTTGCGCCAATCATGTGATGGGTCGCCGGTGTGGCGGGAACGTGCAGTGACACATAATCAGATTCGGTCAAAATACGTTCAAGTGATACTTGCTCTCCGTAGGTACTTGTTTTCTCTGATCGATTATAAAATAAAATTTTAACGCCAAATCCAACGAGTCGCTTTGCGACCTCTTGGCCAATGTGACCAAAGCCAACAATTCCGACCGTTTTGCCGTTTAAGTCAAATCCCATCGTCTGTCGTTTGATATTCCAGTGGCCGTCTTCAAGCGCTTGGGAAGCCTGATAAGCGTTCTTCGATAGTAATAAGATATCTGTCACCGTTGATTCCGCCACCGTAATCGCATTTGACCCAGGATTATTTGTCACCCAAATGCCCAGCTCTGCAGCAGTTTCAACGTCAGTCGCATCGTAGCCGACACCCATGCCAGCCACAATGGTCAATTGTTTTAAGCTCTCTAGGGTTTGCTTGTCATAGCCGTGACCAATGGAAACAATCGCATCAACGTCAGCGGCTTTTTCCATAAAGTCGGCGTCCAGTTCGTGATCGTATTCGACGATGGTGTACCCTTTTTTAGTTAAATAGTTTTCGGTTAATTGTTCCCCATTTCTGGGAATTAAGACCTTCTTGCTCAATTACAGCACCTCATTTCGACTTTAATTATACCGGATTATAGACCATTGGACACAAAAAGCGAGACAAAATGTTCTTGCCTCGCCTATATTATTAACTGATTAATTTGTTGCGTGATTTGGTGACAAAATTAGATGACCATGAATTGCTGATCGTCGCTCAACCAAGGATTCACGTCGGCGTTTGGTAGCCAAATCCGATTCCTTTGCAGCCAAGATGACTGGATCCTTTTTGACGAGTTTCCAAATCGAGAATAATGTGATTAAACAAACTCCAATTAGTGGGAACCCGGCAATGACGGAAACAGTTTGCACGGCATTAAAGCCACCAACCAACATAATACCAAATGAGAAGAGCATGAAGACAACGACCCATGACATTCTGTTAAATCGGCTAGGTTCTTGGTTATGCAACGGTGTACTGGTGAATGATGCCAAAATATAAGCAGATCCAGAAATAGTTGTTGCCAAGAAAATAAAGCAAGAAACACAGTACAAACTCATCATGACGGTCTTCATTGGTAATGTTCCAATGACGGCAGCGATAACGGCAGCCTGACCTTGTGTGTTCAGTACGTGAACCAAATCAACGACACCCGTTTGCTGAATCCAAAGTGTGTAACCACCAAGGACCGCGTAGAATGACGCACAACCACCGGCACCATATGTCAGCATTCCGACAAGAACCTGACGAATCGTTCGGCCTCGAGAAATTTGGGCAATGAACAAGCCCATGATTGGCATGTATGATAACCACCAACCCCAATAGAATAACGTGTTCTGTTGACCAAAGTTATGATGCATCCCAAATGACATTGGAACAAACTTTTGAACAAATAAACCAACGCTATTAAATTCAGACCCAATCAATCGACGGGTTGGTCCAATGAGAAAGACCAACAGCAAGAATAAGATTGCGAGCCAAATATGAATTTCACTTAATTTATCAATTCCACCATTTAAACCATGAAAAACGGTGACAGCAAAAATAATGAACAGGAAGAAGAATAATCCTGATTTAAGAGTTAAATTGTCAGTCCAACCAGTGATTCCTGATAAAACTTTAGAAATAACTGGAACTTCCATTCCGATTGACGAGCCAATACCACCCATGATACCGAAAACGACAAGAAGATCGACAACGTTCCGGCCAATTGTTTTACCTCGACCTTTACCCTGCAAAACTTCCAAACCATCGCTCAAACGTTGAACATGGCCGCGCTTACGGTACAAGATGTATCCAACTAGGATGGTTGCTGGCGCGAACATCATCCACGCCATGGGCCCCCAGTTAAATTGACCGAACACCGTTGCCATGGCAAAAGCGCCCTTGGACATTGGTGCGGAACCGTAACTTGGATGCTGGATCATCCGAAGTGGATCAACCATGCTGAGCATCATGATACTTGCATCGATTGCCGTTGCAAATACCATGGCACCCCATTTGAAGTTACTATACTTAGGCTTGTCTGTTTCACTACCAAGCTTAATGTTCCCAAATCGACTAACAGCTAAGTAAATCAAAAAGATAAAGTTGATCGCATAAACCCATAGGTAAGCCCAATCTAAATGTATGTTGATCCAGCTCAGTACACTGGCTAAAGGTGCCTGCAATGCAGACCCACCAATGATGAAAACTAATGCTGCGACCATGAATACGGCGATGACTGGTATGAAAACCAACTTATCGATATTTTTACTTCTTAAAATAAAAATCCTCCTCTAATCTAGTGGTACCGTGCTAGGCTAACCCTATCGTTAATCTAGCAGCAACTCAATTTCGCGGGCAAATAAAAAAACGCACAGTCAGCAACTACTTTTAAAGCAACCTGCACAGCGCGTTTTACATCTTATACAAATTGCCAATTCCATTCACGATATTGATCTTAGTTTCATTATAGCCATTAATATCAATAAGTAAAATCGATTGGATGAATAAGCATTTTGTAACAGCCAATTGTAACCGTTGCCATCTTCATTACAAAGCAATTTGAAATTTATTTAGAAGATTTTGGAACTTCTTTGATAACTCTTGCTGGATTTCCGGCAATGACAACGTTATCACCAAATGATTTTGTGACCACTGAACCGGCACCGACAACAACATTGTCTCCCAAAGTAACGCCGGGAAGGATTGTCACTCGGCCACCTAGCCAAGCACTATCACCAATCGTAATGGGTTTGCCCATTTCAACATCGGCATTTCTTTCCGTGGGATCCAATGGATGAACTGGTGTATACAAGCCAATATTGGGGCCAAAATAACAATGACTCCCAATCGTAATTGGGCAAGTATCCAAAAATGTCATGTCATAATTACCGTAGAAGTGATCACCAATATGAATATTGAAACCATAATCAAATTTAAAATCTGATTCAACAAAAAAATGTTCGCCGGTTTCAGCTAGAAGATCCTTAAACCGACCGTTCCGTTTTTCGTTATCCGTAATATGGTTAATTGAAACCAATTCATTTCGAATAAACTCTCGTCGTTCTATCAATTCTGGGTCGAATTGCTGGTAGGCTTCACCTGCCGTCATTTTTTCACGCTCTGTCGTCAAAAGATATTCCTCTTTTCTTTTTACCCCTCTATCATATCACATCGTTAAACAACCACTTTTTTAGCATCGTGCTAGAATGAAGATAATTGGAATAAATCAACGAAGAAGGCTTTTATTTGAAACTTGCTATTACCATTTTTTTGCTAAATGCGTGTTACATTACTTTAAACACTTTTCGAACCATGCTGGTCGTCAGGCGGCAACGTCTATGGGCGCCACTGTTAGCTATTGTGGAAGAATTTGTCTACGTTATCGCACTGGCGATTGCGTTGAAGAATATCAATTCACCCGTTAACGTCATCGCCTACACCGTTGGCTTTGGTTTAGGAATCTACCTCGGAATTTTGATTGAGGATCATATTGCGCTTGGCTACGTAAACTTTCAAGTTACCGTCGAAATCGATAATGATAGTCCAAGCTATGAACACAACAAGAAGCTCCCAGAAAAATTACGCCAAAGTGGTTACGGCGTTACTGAAACCTGGGGATATGGGCGTGAAGGCTCACGGCTCATTATGAGTATTCTGGCACCGCGTAAAGCGGATAAGCGACTTATGGCGTTGATTAAAGAACTTGCGCCTACCGCCTTTGTGATGGTAAACGAGCCAACTGAACTCTCAGGCGGCTTCTGGAGTAAGGAAGTTGATCGCCGATTTAGAAAAGCAATAAAAAAAGAAAAGTAGAAAAAAATCCTTCATAACCAGTCAAAATCTGATTATGGAGGATTTTTTAGCTACTTTTCTTTCTGATCGTAACCGCGCTTCGATTTGAAGCCCGCCTTAAAAACAACTTTCATTTGCTCAATATGACGTTCCTTAGTTGCTTCCGCTTTCGCACCAAAAATGAACCGAGCCCATTCTCGCTGATAGCCTGGCGTTAAGGCATTAAAGAATTCCTGCATTTTCGAATCTGTTGCTAATAACTCGGCCACTCTAGGAATATCGACTTCATAGTCTTTTAACGTTTTCTTTTCCATAATTTCCCTCGCTCCACTTAAAATCCTAATTTTTTCAAACTTTCAGCAATATCGTTAACGGAACGTTCTGTTGCCGCTTTATCCGCCACGGTGGGTTCTGCCTTTTTGATAACTGGTTCCTTTTTTAAAGCAGGTGCTGATACCTCAGGCTTCGTTAAATGCGCCTTGGTAGGTTTGTGGCTGACGTGGGGTTGCTTTGCGCCCTTGTCTGGCATCTCGTCCATCGTTTGATTGAGGAGCTCATCCACAAAAATGTTGCCATCATTAGTCGCATGACCCTTTGTCCACTCATACCGAAGCTTCGAAAATTGGGGCAGTAATCGGTCAAGTTCTTGCCACAGTTCTTTATTAAGAAGCTTGCCCGAGGAACGTTTCCACCCATTCCGCTTCCAACCTTTCATCCAACCCTTGTTGATTGCATTTAAAACATAGGTCGAATCCATGACAATTAAAATTTCACGGTCAGTTAAATTTAACGAAACGAGTTTCCGCAGGGCTTCTCTCAATGCCATAATTTCCATGCGGTTATTAGTTGCCCCAAACTCGCCGCCAGATCCCGGAATGACGGTGTCATCCACTTCAATTCGGTATGCCCAGGCAGCTTTATCACTCGCCTTAACGTGGCCACCCTGAACGTTGCCAGTGTTGCGGGAACCCCCGTCCGTATAGACCACTACTTCATTTGTCCAGTGAACGAGTGGCGTCTTACCTTTTTTGAAATCTGAGGACGGTTTTTCTTCCTCATCTTTTAAATAGGCCTCAGCATCAGCCTTTGCCTTGAAGCTTTTATACTGTGCGCCAGGATAGCCTGAAACCTGCGCCTTTGTTTCATCCCAGTTTGTAAAAATACCGGTTTTCTTCCCTTTTCTTACGGCGTAGTACTTGGCCATTCCAACTCACCTCCCTGACTTTCCATTTTGAGTAATGCCGCTTTTAATTCAGGTCCAGCACTGTACTGACCTATTTTTCCATCAGATTTAATAACACGGTGACACGGCACCAGGTACATTACCGGATTATGTGACACTGCGTGAGCAACTGCTCGAGCCGCGGTTTTCTGTCCCATTTTTTCGGCTAATTCACCATAACTAACCGTTGTTCCATAGGTGACTTGTTCGAGCGTCCGCCAAACTCGCTTTTGAAAATCTGTTCCAATCGTTCGATCAATCGGTGGCATGGCGGACTTGCGACCAGCAAAATAAGAAACAAACCACTTTTTAAATACGTCAAGGTTTGAAATCTCAGTCGTATCAATTGTGGCTGGATCATAAAAATTGTTAATTTCATCCTTAGCGCCATTTGGTGCGCCAACAAATACCAAGCCCCTCTTGGAGACACCAATCCATAACTTAAAATTGGGCAATGTAAGTTGATTTAGACTAATTTGCATTTCACGTCATCCCTTCGCTGGAACCTTAACGTTTAGTAAACATCGAACACCTCAATACTAATTTTACCGCGATTATGCTAAAATTGAACCAATAGATACAATCAGAGCATAATTAATTTAGAGGGGGCATTTGATGGATCATTTTCGAGTAAAGTTAATCACGGCTAACCAAGCCCGCGCACTGTTAAAGGATCAAAAAAGTCAGCGCGACGAGCCGTTTCCAGAACTGGAATCAACTGGTCAATACATATTACCTGATTACCGTTTAACTCGCAAACGTGAGGCGTTTAAGATTCGTCGGCACACATTCCTTAAACGGCACTACAAGTCATACGTTGCCTTTGATTCTGAAAATGGCCAGACATTGTGGATGCACAACTTTGCCAGTTTGACTGAAGCACTATTTTGGCTGGACACGGGTTTGAAACCAACGGATACCGATTCTTCGTTCACCTATCAAGATTGGAAAACAAAGAATACCAGTGACATTCAGACTATTAAGGATCAGCTCAAGGTGATTAAGGAACAACAACCTAAGAAGATTAAAAAACGCAAATAGGTTAATTGATGATGATTGACCTAATCCCTCCATCGTATTTGGGGGGATTTTTTGTATAAACCTGTTTTTCTACCAACTATGTATGGCATAATGTAACCAAACTAACCGGTTTAGGAGGCCTCAGAATGCAGCGGTATGCCCACAGACATCTTTCACTTTCAAAAACATTAACGTTCGGCTTCATTTCAATTATTTTAGTTGGGACGATTTTACTAATGCTTCCCATCTCAACGACTGGTGGAAATGAAACCTCCCTACTAACGGCATTCTTTACGGCGACTTCTGCCAACTGTATTACCGGGCTGACTTTAGTCAATACGGCGCTACACTGGACCTTTTTTGGCAAAGTCATTATTATGCTTCTAATGGAAGTCGGTGGCCTAGGTTTCATGACGTTTACGGTCCTCCTCTTCTTATTCATGAGACGAAAGCTCGCCTTAACAACTCAACTCTTAACTAAAGAATCCCTCAACCTCAATAATTTGTCACAAGTTAGTATTGTTCGGTGGGTCATTAGCCTTTCACTCATTATTCAGCTGGTCGGCGCCGCGTTACTATTTGTGGACTTTTATCCGCGTTTCGGCCTTTCAAAGGGCATCGGCTATAGTATTTTCCACGCCATTTCGGCATTTTGTAACGCCGGCTTTGATTTATTTGGTAACAGTCTTATTTCTTTCCGAAACGATCCCTACGTCCTCATTGTGATTTCCATTTTGATTATTGCTGGATCCTTTGGTTTCCTGGTTTGGCAAGATTTACTGCTTTACCACAAAACAAAACATCTCTCGCTTCATACCAAATTAGCGCTCCGAACTGGCAGCGTGCTAATCATCCTAGCAATGATTATCTTCTTTATTTCAGAACGAAACTTTCATTTTGATCAATCGGGATCTTTTTTCGATCGCCTCGTCAATACCATTTTTATGGCAATTACCCCACGAACAGCGGGATTTGTGACCGTTCCTTATAATAAGTTGTCAATGGCAGGGATTCTGTTCACGATGGCCCTCATGTTTATCGGTGGAACCCCTGGATCGACCGCTGGTGGGATTAAGACGACCACGGTGGGTCTTCTTGTGATTCAAAGTTGGGCGACCCTTAGAGGCAATCGTGACGCCGAATTTGGTCACCGTCGTTTCACCCAGGAGAACATTTTTCGCGCATTAACACTGGTTTTCGTTGCCTTAGTTATTTTGGGAGTTGCCATCATTATCCTAACCTTTACAGAAACGGTACCTAAAGGATTTGGACTGGAGTATATTGTGTTTGAAGCCCTAGCTGCTTTTGGGACTACTGGGATTTCGTTGGGACTGACAGCTCATCTAACCGTCATTGGTAAATTGATTATTATCGCCTTAATGTTCATTGGGAGAGTCGGAATTTACACAGTGATGTTCTCAATTTTGAATTCGGAGCATCCAGCAAAAGGGTACCGCTACCCAGAGGAGAGTGTCTTAATTGGATAAACTACGTGGAAAAGAAAACTTTGCAGTCATTGGATTAGGCCAGTTTGGCGGTTCAATTTGTCGGGCATTGGTTGAGGCCGGTGAGCAAGTTCTCGCAATTGATAAAAATGAAGAAATCGTGGATGATTTTATGAACATTGCGACACGGGCAGTCATTGCTGATGCAGAAGACGAGGATGTTTTAAAGAATCTGTCACTCGGCAGTTTCGATTACGTTTTTATCTCAATTGGCGAGCATATTCAGGCCAGTATCATGGCCACCCTGATTGTGAAGGAATTGGGCGCCAAGCACCTCATTTGTAAGGCTGAAAATTCGAGCCATGCCCGAGTTCTTGAGAAAATTGGTGCCGATAAAATTGTTCAACCGGAAAAGGATATGGGAAAACGGGTTGCCCTGCATACGCTCAGGCCAAACATCGTGAACTACCTCGCCCTAAATGACACTGTGACTTTGGCTGAAGTCAAAATTGAGAATTCAGCTTTTGACGGACACACATTGGCGGAACTAGCCATTCGTGAAAAATACGACGTCACCGTCATTGCGATTACGCGAAATGGTCGAGTTGATGTGTCGCCCCTACCAGACGCTAAAATTCATTTAGATGACACAATTGCCGTCGTTGGCGATGCGACGAATGTTGATAAATTTAATAAAGAAACAGATTAAAAAAACGAAATCTGAAGTGAACCCCGATAATTGG
>NZ_AZGJ01000039.1 GCF_001436395.1 Secundilactobacillus malefermentans DSM 5705 = KCTC 3548
CTGCAAAAAATGCTGGCCTATATCCGTGAAGGCGATATTGTCCTGGTTACTGAATTAGACCGCTTGGGCCGAAACAACCAGGACTTAACTAAGATTATGAACACCATTCAGAACAAAGGTGCCACCCTAGATGTGTTGAATTTGCCGTCCATGACGGGAATTGCTGATCCTAACTTACGTCAACTGATGACTAACCTCATCATTGAACTGTATAAGTATCAGGCCGAAAGTGAACGGAAGCGGATTATTGAGCGCCAGCAACAAGGGATTGCTTTGGCCAAACAGCAAGGTAAATATCATGGTCGCAAACCTCAATATGCACAAGATGATCCCCGCCTACAACATGCGTTTAAACTTTATCAAACCGGTATGAGTGACATTGATGTGGCCCGAAATACGGGTATTAAACGAACTACCTTTATTAGATATCGTAAAAAATACAAAATTAAATGAAATAATTAACAAAAAATGGGCTAACAGCATGCTCGGTTATTTGCCGACAGGTTTTCGACTCACGCCGATAGATGTGCAAAAAACTTAGCTTAAAATCGAGTAAGATGTATAATCATGTTGTGGGCGCACAAAGGAACGGTATGTGGGTTCGAATCCCACCCTCGTCATTGGCCAACTCCCGATATCTTTTGTAGCGTCATATTGGCAGTACTTCCTGTCCTTTTAACAGAAACCGAAAGGAGCGATTCTATGCCTAAAAAAAAAGCAAATCTCTCAACGTCACTGTTATCCGTAATAATGACAACGGGTATTTTCTTCTGCATTAAGACGAGGTAGCTAATTGGTAGCAAAGGTGGACGATTAATCCCAGAAGAGAATAAAAGACCATGTAGTGCACCCTCTACTGGTCTTTTTTGTTTATGCTAAGCGCATCAGTTGTATTCTCAACCGTCGGCGTTAAAAATAAGAAGTGCACAGTCTTCTGTTGCTTAACTGCTTTTTCCAAAATTTGAGTTAACTGATTAGGCTGCTTCATTGCCCGCCGCCACATACATAATGATCGCAGACGAGGAGGGCAAAACAAAGTCTGCACTAATTTCTTATGAGCTTGTCCATCTTTTACAAAACACAAAATTTCTCCACATTCTTTAACTCGATGAGCCTTATACAGCGCAACATCTACCTTTATTCACTACCGAAAAAAGTTTGGAATTCAAAGAGAATCCTTTGAGCTAAAGAAGGTATCAATTTTGAAATCATTCAAAGCCGAGTGTCACGCTTTATAATTTTTTCATATAAATATATTAATTGCAAGAATTCATGTTATCGTCATTCTTATGAAGAGTATTTACCTTAGAAGCTGTCCAAGATCTATGATTTTTGATATACTTCTATGTAAAAAGCGAGTTTAAGCTATGAAAAATTATCCCAGCAATATTACTCGGCAACAATTTGAATTAATTCGACCAGCTTTAGAAAATTTTCGTAAGCGAACTAAGCCTCGAAAATATGACCTCTACGAGGTCTTCTGTGCGGTCCTATATGTCTTGAAAACCGGTTGCCAATGGCGTCAAGTCCCCGGTGATTTCCCAGAATGGCGGTCAGTTTACAACTATTACAAAATTTGGTCAACTAAAGCTGAGCCTACGGCTGATTCTTTATTGGAACAAGTTTTAAAAAAATTGTCATTGCTCGGCGAACTTACCAAGGACGTTCAGCTTTAACTTCCTTTATTATCGTTGACGCTCAGAGCGTCAAAAACACCGCTACTGCTGAAAACAAAGGTTACGACGCTGGTAAGAAAATCTCGGGGATTAAGCGCCATCTGGCAGTTGATATCAATGGCTTTCCGCAGGCCATTCACATGACGCGAGCGAACGTCTCTGATCGAGACGGGGCCAGTGCCATGATCGCTTTACATGCCATGCATTTACGCCAGGTTCAAAATGTCTTAGTTGATGGTGGTTATTCAGGCGTTAATTTTCAGCTCGATGTAGCCAGTAATTTAAACGCAACCGTGCAGGTTGCGAAGCGCAATGAGTTGCATCGATTCGAAGTCATGCCCCAACGTTGGGTAGTCGAACGATCTTTTAGTTGGCTAGAGAATTGTCGGCGACTTTGGAAAAATTGTGAGCGTCAATTAACCACCAGTCTGCAAATGGTCGTTTTAGCGTTTTTAGCACTATTACTTAAGAGATTTTAGACAGCTTCTTAGGCTATGACAAGTCCAATGGTGGCGCCCTTCGTTACAAGGTTCGTGACGTTAACCACGGTAAGAAGACCGCTGGCAAGATTGGCTACATTACCGCCAACCCGAAGTACGTTGTCAACGTTTACTACAAGACAATGCCTAAGAGCCACAAGATTACCGTTATTAACAAGAAAGGCATTCACGCATACAAGAACGTGAACTTAACCGGTCGCGCTAAGACCTTCAAGAAAGGCACTCATGTAACCGTTAAGAGTTTTGAAAAGCACAACCTGACCACCCGTTACAAGTTAAGCAATGGCACTTACATCACTGCTAACAAGAAACTGGTTATTCAAGGTAACTACTAATATGTAGGAATTAGGAAGTCTCGATCTTCGTCGAGGCTTCTTTTTTGTGGACTTCCTTTGTTTTGAATCAAAATAAGGGTTAAAATACAATTACAACCCCGAAAAGAGGATAATCGAAATGAAAACAGCCGTAATTACCGACAGTGCCAGCTACCTCGATCCAGTGGTCGCTGCCCAATATAACATCACCGTCCTGCCGATCACCATCATCTTCGGCACCCAGGAGTACCACGATGGCGTTGACATCACCTCGCAAGAATTCCTGAAGAAATTGGCGGAGACTGACAAATTGCCGACAACTGCGCAAGTCACCATGGCCCAAATGCAGGAAGCCTTTGATACCTTGGCTGACAAAGGATATGATGAAGCCATCTGTGTCAACCTCTCATCCGGGATCACCAGCTTCTATGAGAATTTAGTGGCTTACAGCCGCCAAGTCACCAACATCAAGGTCTACCCGTTTGACTCCAAAATCGCCAGCGCCGGCGAAGCTGACTTATGCTTGTTGGCGGGTAAGGTGGCCGAAAATGGGGAGAACGCCGATGTGATTATCCCCAAGCTTGAACAGCTGCGCGACTCGATTCACGTTTCCCTGGTCGTGGACAGTTTGGATCATCTCAGCAGGTTCTTGCACCACCAACGCTTTGGCACCAATGGCTTACTTTCTGAACAAGGAATTCGGCCTCGAAGTTGGTACCATGACCGCGATCCACGCATTTACCAGTTCACAGATGATTCTTGATGGCCCTAAAGGTAAGAAGTTCCGTCCTAATCGTACTGCTTCGGCCAACACGATTCCTCACTCAACCGGTGCTGCTAAAGCAATCGGCCTGGTCATTCCAGAACTTGAAGGCCATTTGCAGGGTCATGCTCAACGGGTTGCCGTCGTTGACGGTTCAGTTTGCGAATTGGTTTCAGTTCTCAACACCAAAGTTACCGCTGACCAGGTCAACGATGCCATCAAACCACACACCGTTGATAACCCGGCATTTGGCTGGAATGAAGATGAGATTGTCTCATCTGACATTATCGGCGACACCCACGGGGCAGTCTACGACCCAACTTTGACTGAAGTAACCTCTAACGGTGACTTCCAAGTTGTTAAGACCGCTACCTGGTTCGATAACGAATACGGCTTCGTCTCCAACATGGTTCGAACTGCCAAGAAATTCGCCGAAGTTTCCGGCTTGAACTAATTTAACTAAACAATCAAAAAAATCGTCACACCATTTATTGAAAAATAAATAGCGTGACGATTTTTATTGTGCCCGGGTCAAGCTGACCGTCAAAACATTATCTTTGGTGGTGCTGTAGCTGGCCAAGATGCCGTTAACGACATCGGCGGCCTTGCCATGACTGGAAGTTGAGCGATGGTAAGTGTTAATCCAAGTCCCCAGTGCTTCCATGCCAAATTCGAAGCCTTCAAACACCCGCATGTACTCCAGTGACTGCGGTTTTGGTGTCACAATCGTGATCTTTTGTACTCTCTGGTCGGCAATGACCATCGACAATTTGATCACGTCTGTGTCGAAGAAAACCTGAGTCCCATCAGCTACGCTGGTCGGCAGTTTGTAATCCGGCAGCTGAATGTTTTCGTTGTACACCCGTGAAACGTACTCGTATGTCCCCAAATCGTTGGTGCCTATTGTGTCACAGAAAATCCCCCCTAGAAGTGTTACGTGACTTATTTGTACTTACAATGATTATATATTGGTTTGGGTATTTATTGGCAAAATTAGCTTGCAGAAGCATACCGTTATTGAGGGATAATCGCGATAAATCCGGGAACAAAAGGCAGCAACTGCCTTGCTGATGGCGAACAAAAACACCATTGAGATTGACTTCTCCAATGGTGTTATTTGAATTATTTAATCACTTTGACATACTTCTGATTAGCAGTCACATAACCGCCCTTGACGTCATAGCGCATCGTGCCGGACTTGGTCAGCGAAGCTTCGTGACTGAAAGTGTAACGCTTGATCACGAGTTTGGTACCCTTCTTGAAATGCCCGTTTCGCTTGGCCAAATTTGGATCGGCATACCGGTTGATGAAGTGGGTGGCTTTCAATTGGTGAGGCTGCTTGTTTTTACCCATCTTAACCAGCTTCCGGTTACCGGTAATGTAGTGGCCGTTGCTCAGGACGTATCGAGTGGTCAAATTGTGTTTGACGAAGCCGGTTACGTGGAGAACCGTTCCCTGCTTGATATTCTTCACTTTGCCCGTCAAATTCTTGTTGAGGTATTCATTAACACCGCGGGGATTGATCACCGTCAGTGTTCGATGGCTGCTGTGGTAGTAGACGGGTCGAACATAATCAAAGTTAGTGGTAATGTAGCCAGTCCAGCCGTCAGTCTTGCTCAAATGGTTGACGTCGCGAACTTTGTAACGCAACCGGCCGGCGTTGGACTTAGCGTAATCGGTGACCACAAACATTGGTCGGAAGACCCGCGGCTTCTTGACATAGCCAAATCGACGATCGGCCTTCTTGAAGGTTTTATCTTTGTAAAGGTAAATCTTCTTCAAGGAGTAAACCACTTCGCCCTTCTTAGCAATCTTACCGGATTGATTGTCAGTAGTCGTTCCTGGAGTCGGTTGTGGGCTCGGCGTTGGGTTGACCGGCGTTACCGGGTTAACCGGATTTGTTGGCGTCGTTGGTTGACTTGGGTTAATTGGTGCCGTAGGTGCAGTTGGGGCAGTCTTCTTAATTAAGTGAACGTAGAATTGTTGCTTTGTAGTGCCGTCTCCATATTTAAATCCTTTTGTAAAATCATTGCTAACCACTTCATAACCAAGATTTGCATATGCGTTCAAAATGTTGGTTTGATCATAGTTTGAAATCGAAGAGGTCCGCCCACCTGTGAGATTTGTATAGTGAAGCATTTTATGAGTGGTGTCATCAAAATAGACGATTGTGGCCTGCTGTGGATCAGGATAAAGGTGGTAATAAGTATCAACAGCAGGGTTACTGGGTGTTTCAAACGGTGCAATTGCATATCCCTTAGAAGGGTCGCCAGCATGCCAGAGATGTAGCTGATGAAAACCTTTTGTTCCAAATTCAGACCCACGGGCCGCATCATCAGTAACGTAATAAACGTATCCTGTCCAGCCAGTAGCTGTTGGGTAATGAATGTAATGTTCATCAGTGTAAGGCAGGATTGCCGTTGCATCGTTAGGATCATTCAAATACATAAAAGTTGGCTGCCCTGTCCATGGGTTGGTCTGAGTGGGATCACTAGTCGGTTCGGTGTAGAGGTCGTGATCCGATTGCAAAGTGGCAGAGGCTGTAATGTCAGTGGCAGGCGTGGTATCAGTATCGGATAACAGATCTAGGCTAGTGGCTCTACCTACGCTCAAATTTTTTGCTGCAGCCATCAACTCAGTTTGCTCAGTAGATGTTGATGAAGTTACCGCTTGTACCTCACTCGTAGTGTCTGAATGATTGTCTGCCTCAGCATTGGAACTCGCTGTCGAAGCAACACTCACAGAATCGGAGTGAGATGATGCAGCAGCACTATTATCTATTTTTTGTTGACCAGAGCTTGCAGACGAACTAGAAACTTCAGTGCTAGTTGGCGTTGATGCGTTCGTTTTCACTGCAGACGTTTGTGATTCAGAACTTGCTGTTGAAGTAGCGACCGCAGTATTTGCTGACGTTTGCGAAGCAACACTAACTGCTGACTTTGAAGCTGCACTAGTTGCGGTTGAGAGCGCAACTGCCGATCCCGTCGTTACTGACGTGGAATTCGCGCCACTGACGCTGTCGTTTGTCGCTAAATCAGTATTGCTGTCAGCGTGAACATTAACTGTCGCTGCTGCACTGCTACTACTTGCTGCAGTAGCTGCTGGTTGAGCAGCACTCTTCTTATCACTGGCACTGCTTGCTACAGTAGCTGCTGGTTGAGCAGCACTGCTACTACTTTCACTGGTTGAATCGGGCTTCGTTGCACTGCTACTACTTTCACTGGGCGTTTCAGCCCTTACTGCACTACTTGAGGTACTGGTAGCTGCCACATCAGCTGACACTGGCCGACTTGTAACTAGCATCCCTAATCCCAGCGAAAATACTGAAATCCCCATAACAGCCCAATTCTTACCGCATTTATATAATTTATAATGCGTTTTAGTCTCTCCAAAGTAATTATTCCTTAACATAAAAGAACCTACCTTTCTCACTTTTTTATCTAAAAACGTGCCACATTCCCATCGCTAATTCATCACTCACTAAGTATCGCACAACATCTTTTTTTGATCGGTAGTAACTGAATTTTCTCCTATTGGTGAATAAAAGTCGCTCTCTCTAATGATGCGGTCTGAAGCATTAGCACCAAACATTTTATTGAGAACTAACAGTGCAGTTGTTTTACCAACACCGTTATCACCAATAAGTGTGGTCAGTTCGCCAAATTTTAATGTAGTTTTTTTTCCATATGATCGAAAACCATCAATCTCCATTTTGACTAGTTTCATTGTGTTACCTCAAACTGAGTAATGTGTAATAAAACACTATTAATATTATAGGTCAGTGGGCCTAGAATAAAAAGTGTGGGAGTGTAAAATATTTTGTGTAAATTGATACCTTGAGGGTATTGAAAAAGGGAAAGCCTTCCCCGTATGATTGAAATCGCTAAAAACCAATCAGAATACGGAGGCTTTCCCCATGAACCAGTTTAACAAAGATATTATCGCAGCGCTATCTTCAGACAAAGATATTACCCTGAATGAAGTCTTACGTCGTCAAATCGAAGTGGCCGCTAATCAGTTCCTTCAAAATGAACTGACTTCGGTGCTAGGCTACGAACCACATACTCGGATCGACCGATCAAAAGACGACGTGAACTACCGGAACGGGACGTACACCCGCACGATCGACACTGAGTACGGTGAAATTAATCTGACGATCCCACGGGACCGGTTAAATAAGTTTCGAAACGCCCTCTTCCCTCCTTACGTGCGTCGGACTGATGGACTGGAGGAAATGGTCATCAAGATGTACTCCAAGGGCGTCACAACTCGTGAAATCGCTGATATGGTTGAGAGAATGTACGGCCACTACTACTCACCAACCACGGTTTCAAACATCACTAAGCGGACGGAACACCTGGTTGAAGAGTTCCACGAGCGCAAATTCAAGTACTCACAGTACGTCTGTGTGTTCCTCGATGCTACTTACATTCCGTTACGCCGTGGTACCGTTGAACGAGAAGCCGTTAACGTAGCGATCGGAATTCGAAGTGACGGCGGTAAGGAAGTTCTTGACTACAGTATCGCACCGACCGAGAACGGAGCCGCTTGGTCTGAACTACTCCAGAGATTACGCGCACGGGGGATTAAAGATATTCAGTTGTTCATCGCCGACGGTTTAGTTGGACTTCAATCTGCGATTGAGGCTAACTACCCGCAGGCGAAGTTTCAACGGTGCTGGGTCCACGCAGAGCGCAACCTTTTAGGGTACGTTCGCAAAAACGATCGCAGGGAGATTATCACCGACTTTAAGGCTATTCGGCAAGCAGAGAACCTACAAGACGCCAAAGAACGATTGGCGGCTTTCAGTGCTAAGTGGGAGTCCAGTTATAAGCGTCGAATCAAGAATCTAGTCCAAATGGAGGATCTATTCACGTTCTTCAGTTTTCCAACTGCGATCCGTCAGACCATCTACTCGACGAACCTAATTGAGTCGTTCAATAAGAGCCTGAAGAAGATGGTCCGACGTAAAGAGCAGTTCCCAAACGAAGGGGCCCTCGATCGCTTTATCATGACGCAAGTGATGGAGTACAACGATAAATTTGAGAATCGAGCACATCGGGGATTCAAGGACTGTCACGACACGCTTGATTCGATGTTTTAGAATTGCCAATTCATGCGGGCGAAGTTTCCCTTTTTACACAACATTCTTGACACTCTCAATAAAAAAGCAAGTAGCAGTGACTACTTGCTTGAAAGGAGAAATTAACATTGATTTTTGATTTTCAATTTTAAAAATCATAAATGTCATTGGCAATTAACAATTACTTCTAGGGTATTATTAGCAGTTATCGTTATCATTGCCAGCTTTTTACATTTGATTTAATTTTTAATTATTCCACACCTTTTAAAGCTTGGACCATATCAATTTTCTTAATTCTACGACTAATAAATAAAGTAGTTGATAATGAACAAATCCATACAAACAGAGATGCAATTAAAATAGTTTCCCAGTTGAAATATCTTGTATATTCCAAATTAATAGTTGAAAATGTATTAACATACTGCCTTAAGAACCATATTCCAGCTGGTATACCTATTAACCAACCAATAAACGTAGTAATTAAATTCTCAATGAGCGTTAATATACGCAACTCTTTTTTGTGTATTCCGAGCACACGCAAAGTCGCATAATCTCTCATTCTTTCAACAAAGCTCAATGATCCTAAATTATAAAGAACAATAATGATTAACAATGCACCAAATACAATAATTAAAGCAAAAATACTCATTAGACTATTTACAAAATTATATGCATTCTTTTTTTGTTCATTAATAGAAATCGTCGAATTAATATCTTGTTTATGATATTTATAATTCTTGCCAACTAATAATGTAGTTGGCTGGTAAAATCCTTTAGCTTTTTGCCAAGTATGAGCAGTTATATAGGCTCCTTGATTAGTTTCTATAGCAATAATACCTTTAACTTTGAAAGAATATTGCTTGTTACTTCCAAAAGTTTTAACTTTTAAATTGTCGCCTTTTTTGATACCTGCTCTCTTGGCAAATCCATGAGTCACATACAAGCCACCATTCTGAATATCTCCACCCGTGGTTGTTTTCATGTTAACGTAATCACCCTTATTAACTACAATTAATAATCTATTATAGCCATCATCAGGTGAAAAATGAGCTTGACTAATTTGTACCCATTGCTTAGCTTGAGGATGTGACTTCCGATATGATTCATAATTATTAACATACAGTCGCTTATTATAAGAAAAGTCTGTATTATATGCTTTATCTACTAGATGTGTCATCGACTGTGGCATACCGATCCCAGCGATTGTCAACATCATGCCACCGGCTACGCCAATAATTCCCATTAATGTCCTTGTACGATTGATAAAAGCATCTCTAACAGCCCAGCGTCCAGAATATGGTAAGTGTTTCCAAAAATTCTTCCAGTGCTCAAGCCATATCTTCCTTGCTTTTGTTTCTTCAATTCCTCGTAGATAAATAGCTGGCAGCCCCTTTGATCCACTTCTAGCCGCTAAATATGCAGAGAAAATACAAATTAAAATGACTAATATCATTACCATCCAGGCAGAAAAACTATATGAAACCTGCCAATTAGGAAGAGAGAACATACTCTTTTGTGATGATAAAACATACCAAGAAATTAATGGAGCCACTAAGGCACCAATAATTGTCCCAAGACCACCCACTAGCAACCCAAAGCTTGCATAATGAATTTGAATTTTAAAACTTGAAAATCCTAATGCCTTCAAAGTAGCTATTTCCTCTGTTTGGCTAGTAATCAGTCGTCTAATCGTAGTGTACATTGCTAAAATTGCCAACAAAAGGAAAATAAAGGAGAACAGATACGAAAGATTCTTAATTTCTCCAACTCTTTCTGTTGCCGTAGAAACATCTGGTAAAGTTTGCTGATTATAATATGTTAATAATCTAGCACCAAATATTTTCTCTATTTCTTTTCTGAAATTCTTATGCTTTCCATCAATCTCAACAATATTTTGAGGTCCTCTATAATTGAACACCTTTTTTAAAGCTTTAGGTGAAACATAAGCATAACCATAATTAGCATAGTTAGGAGCAATAAATTCTTGTGTTCCAGTGAAATATATTCGACTAGGACTTTGGATAATGCCTTTTACTTTTAAATGGAATTTTTGGTTGACATATGTCACTGACAAATTATCTCCAATTTTTAAAGAATGATCTCTAGCATATTCTTTATTAATCCATATTCCATTGCTACTCTGACTATTGTATTTGTCTCCTTTTACACGATGTAACTTAATTAACGGTTTTTGAAACGAATCGATAATTAGATGATGTTTATCTTGTTTAACTTGTAACCTAGTTCCAGATCTTACTTTCTTTATATCTGAAATAGCTTTTAGCTTATTTTTATCATCTTTAGTAATATAACTTCCCTGAATCCAGTAATTAGGTAGATGATTTTCTGTTAAATAACTGTTCAAGCTTCCCTGTAATCCATGCCATGCCCCTTGTAAGCCGACAAATACAATAATAGAGAGTGCAGCCATTAAAAAAACTGACATAAATTGAGTCCAATTATGGCTTATATCTCGAAATAATTTGCGATTTAATAATTTCATTTACTTTAACTTTGGGGGTATAGATCTTTTCCGAAGCTTTTTTGCGTGAGCTGAGACTTTTGTCCCAGCCACTTTCGGTTGTATAAGTCCCGATTGCTAAATGCAACTAAAAAATTATTAATTGCATAGTTCAGAAAAAATTCTAATTCCCTCGATTTAAAATTGAAGTGCAACACCTGCTCTACTAGACCAGTTCTTTATTCAGACTAGTAAAAAAGGCCATGAAGACCTATTCTTAATTCCCCGATTTAAAATTGAAGTGCAACACTTGATAACTAGACCAATTAGACTAGCTTAAAAGGCCATGAAGGCCTATTCTTATTATTAACGACAAAATCAACAGATAAGGATAGGTGTCTTCATGACCCAAACTAAGAATATCATGCCTAAGCATTACCAACAACTCCAATCTTTTGAACGCGGTCAAATTGAGTCCCGGACTCGATTAGGATTTGGCGTTCGTCAGATCGCCAGCCGGCTTCACCGGAGTCCCAGCACCATTTCTCGCGAATTAAAACGCGGGTTAACCACCCAGATTGATTCCCAGAAACATCGGTCATATCAGGGCTACTTTGCCGAGCGCGGGGCGGCTTACTATCGAGAACAGCGGGCCAAGTGTCACCCCAAAGGTTTACTGCAGCGGGCTGCCGTGTTCTTCAAGTCCCTGCCGAAAGCTTTAAAAGCTAAGCCACGAGTTTTCAGTGTCGATACGTATGTCCACTATTTCAAAGCTCATTACCCGGGCTTTCCCTGCCCATCAACGGCTACGGTCTATCGGTATATCGAGGCTGGCAAGCTCCCGGAGCTTCACAACTATGATTTACCCATGAAGCTACGTCGCCGCGTTAAACGCCCGAATCACCGACATGCCCGCCTGAATAAAAAACGGCTTGGACAGTCCATTGAAGACCGGCCCGCAGTGGTTCGGAAACGTCAGGAGTTGGGCCATTGGGAAGGCGACTTAGTGAAAGCCAAACGGGTTGAGTCCGAACCAGCTTTAATGACGTTAACCGAGCGAGTTAGCCGGATGGAAATTATCGTTAAATTGCCTGATTACCGGGCAGAGACTTGCCGGCAAGCTCTCCAAGATACGATTGATGATTACGGTGCAGAAAACTTTCGGACGATCACGTTTGACAACGGCTCGGAATTCGCTAGTTTAAATCAGGTTCAAGGAACGGAAATCTACTTTGCCCATCCATATTCTCCCTGGGAACGGGGCACTAATGAGAATGTGAATGGTCAATTAAGAGAGTTCTTCCCAAAGGGGCATTCCTTTAAAAACCTCTCATTAGTGGATCTGCAGTTGGTTCAAGACCCGCTGAATCACCGTCCCCGCCGCTGTTTAAGCTATAGTTGTCCAGCGGATGTTATGCCACAACTGGTTTAACTTTCTAGACCAATTATAAGAATAGGCCATTAGTGTTGCACTTAACTTGACAATTGAGGCAAGAAAATATTGGTAAATTAGCCGTAATTACTAATGAATTGGTCAAAAGAAGCATTTCTCGAACGTATGACAGTACAAGAGAGCTAAGCTTATCTATTGATCATAAATCCGATATGAATTTTAGTTAAATAAACGAGTATGAGTGTTGTAGCTAGTGGTTAAAATGGCTATGGTAAGTCTTACGATGGTCAACTCAAGTTGGCCAAGCACTTAATTTTGATTCTGGCAGTTAGCTAAACGATGACGATAAAAAAAACGCCTTTAGGCGGTCTCAGACTGAAGATAAAGTCCTTAAAATACGAGGATTTTGTCTTTTTGTGTTCTTTATAATTATTGGTGAGAGGTGATTGCTATGCTTGGGAAACACGATCATAGCAAGCGTAACCGAATCCAATTTGTCACGATTAACGAAATGGTTCCGCAGAATCATTTATTACGAAAAATTGATAAAGTGATCGATTTTATTTACGATTTAGTGCAACCACTCTATACCATTGATAACAGGCAGCCAGGATTGGCCCGGTCATTCTGACTAAACTACCAATTATTCAATATCTATTTGATATTCGAAGTATGCGCTAAACAATCAAAGAGATTCAAGTGAATATGGCTTACCACTGGTTTTTAGGGCTTGATATGGTTAAAGTGGTTCCCCATTTCACGACATTTGGTAAAAACTTTGAACGTCGCTTTAAGGGGACGGATCTATTTGAGCAAATTCTCCTCCAATGTGTCCAGGCAAAGCTGGTGGACCCTCTTCGGTCCTATTCGTTGATAGAACCCACGTTAAAGCCGATGCAAACAACCATAAGTTCTCAGACGTGATGGTTAACAAAGAGGCCGTTAATTATCGTCAAGCCTTGGATCAAAAGATTGAAAAAAGATCGGGTTGCCCTTAAAAGCAGATCAATCAGCTGTAAAAACCAAACGACGAAAAGTTAGTCGGAATGATCCTGAGAGCGGTTGGTTTCATAAGGGAGAGCACAAACAAGTTTTTGCTTATAATGTGTAATCCTTGAAACAAATCCATCGAGGACTCAAAGAACTTCAGAACACTTTGGAAGCATCATTTATTTAAGTTAGCTACATATTTTATGTACGAAGGCAGTTTATGTACACAAGATTCTTGATGCTATCTACCAATAGTCATTCCTATATCTATAGAATCATATTTCTATATATCTATAATTCTATAGAAGAATAATCATCATTCTTCAGGCATATTTCGCTGAACCTGCCGAATGAATTCCATCACAAGTTTTTTCTTGGTATCCGGCATATCATTTATATATTTTTCAACAAGTTCATTAATAACTTCATAGTTCTTTTTGTTTTCAACAATCCCGATTTGTTTAATCGCCATGTGAGTATCAATTTGTGTTTGAACAGATTTTGGCGTGTCTTTAGCTTTCAACTTTCTAGTATAGTGCATTAAAATTTGGTCGTCTGGTAAAGATCTTCGTATGGTTTCAGATACCTTAGGTTCTATCCGTTCTGGGCGGAATGTTTTATTCTTCCTAATTTTGCCTAAGCCATTCAATCCCAGTGACTTTTCACTCATAATATGATCTCTCCTTATTCATTAAATTTAGTGATTCGTTCTTTGATTTCGTTGACAACATTTTCGTAAACACTCATTACTCGAATATCATTTATATCCTTAGACCTATCAGTAATACCAGTTCGATCAAATCTCTTTAACCTAGCCATTTGTCTAATCCGTTGTTTGAACATGTTGGCTTTTCCGAAACTATCAATTGCATCATCTAAGACATCAAGATCTAGATTGTTCCCGTTTTGTTGCAAAACCGGTAAAACACCTAATAAATCCAATCCGAGCTTATAGTCGTCCTTCAAATTAATTAAGTGTTCAGCATAGGTTTCAGCGCCTGTTAATGATCTTTCTTGAGTTTGTAAAATAATAATTACAAAATCACTTGCCACAAGCGCTGAATCAGTAAATTTATTTAACTGCGGTGGAACGTCTAAAATAATGTAATCATATTTTTCTTTCAATGGGCTGAGCAGTTTTGCTAGGTAAGTGTCCTGTGTATAATCATCAGCAAAAGTTTCATTTAAATATTTTTCATATCCTTGTAAATCTTGATATGACGGTAGCAAATCTAAATTATCTTTAACATGAACTAAGGCCTTTTGTAGATTACCGCTGATTAGCGCAGTTTCTAATGTCTCTTCAAAGTCTGGTTTAATATCATAAATGGCTTCCATAGTGGTAAAAAGTAAATCCGTTGCATTTGCTTGGGGATCAAGATCAACAAGTAATGTTTTTTTATTATGCTTTGATAGTATGTAAGAAATCATCACAGCATTAGTTGTTTTGCCCACACCACCTTTAAAGTTTCCGGTAGTAATCGTAATTGCCATAAATTTATCCTCCATTTATTTTATTCAAAATCTATAGAAACATAGCTTTATAGAATTGAATTTCTATAGAACTATAGTAGCTTAATATTAGGAATAGTGCAAGATTAGTTTAAAATCAGTTTTATAGTTCTATAGAACTATAACTTTATAATTCTATATTATCACAACATTTCTATAGAAATTTAATTTGCTTATTTACTTCTTATCCAATGAAGATTATGATTTAAGCGTGATCAAAAAAGGTCACGTTAAGTGGTTTCTCAACAAAACAAACAAAAAGATCATTACTTAAAAATCATTCCCCAATAACTTTTAGTCAATTATACAGGTCACTACACTTTATAGATCTTTTAACGTGTAAATCCTGATAGTGCTGTTTTTTTATAACTTATAAGATATTTAATCATTTTTATGCAATTTCATTCTGCTATTGATTTTCAGTGCTTTCGACAGATACTTACTTAGATATCCAGAAGCGTTTATGTTACTCGAATGTTCAACAGTACCTTCTATCGCGTATTGGTTCCAACCGAAGGCTGGCAAAGTATACAAGACCAAATAAAGTTGCTGGAAGATAAGCGCTATGCTAGACTGAAACTAATTTAACAACCGAATAAAGAGATCAAGCTAAACAGAAAAATCCCCGATTCACGAGGAATCAGAGACTTTTGGTTTAGCAAGTAGCTATCAGCCAGCTACTTAGATTCAGTCGATTTTCACCGCCAAGTTAAAATCGACTGAACATTGTTCTTAATTTGTAGGTTAATTATACCGCAAACCAGTCCCAAAGGACAAGTTAAGGATAGTTAAAAACAAATTGAAGTCAATGGACTAAGTAGCTAACTGGAGCTATTTAGTCCATTTTTTGTTGTTAGAAATTAAAAAAGTTGCCGACTGGGCAACTCACAAACGGACACATGCTGGTGAAACTACAAAGCCGATCACGACCAATGCTCGCTTTGTAATTCAGTTAGAGCATATCAGATTTGTATTTTAAAGCAAATCAAATGTTTTAGCAACTCTCTTTTGAGACAGCGTGTGTCAGTCAAGAAAGGGAGTTTTTATAATGGATCAAACAAATTTCAAGTTTTATCAAGCTGACAATGTTTATGGGGCCTTATTTTTCCAGTTCCCAAAAGTATTGATGTACGGCGAACAATATCGCCATCTAAGCAATGACGCTAAATTGGCTTATATGGTACTAAAAGACCGGCTAGAGTACTCTTTGCGTAACAACTGGGTGGACGAAGACGGCAACATCTACTTTGTCTATACGAATGCTGAACTCATGGAACTATTCAACTCTTCCGAAAAGACCGTGATTAAGATCAAAAAAGAACTAGAGGGGCTTAATCTACTGCGGCAAAAACGTATGGGTTTTCAGCCTAAGGCAGGTAAACAGCTACCAAATCGTCTCTACCTTGCTGGCCTCGATGTACAAGCAAATGACGTGTATTTGCGTGGTGAACAGTCAGAAACGCCCGAAACCCTTGCTGCGCGCAGAACTGTAAATTCTACAGTTCAGCATGACACCGTTGAATCCCTTGCTGCGCGCAGAACTGTAAATTCTACAGTTCAGCATGACACCGTTGAAAAGGACGCTCAAACCCTTGCTGCGCGCAGAACTGTAAATTCTACAGTCAATCTAGATAAAGAACTTAAAGCAAAAGATACTAATAGATACAATATAGATACTCAAAAGTTGGACTTTTCCACAGCCAATTTTTCATCAGCAGAACTAGAAACCCAAAACCGAGATTTGGTGACCCATGCTAATGACTTCTTAACTGATGAAGTCAGTGGCTTCCCGGTTTTCTTAGAACCAGAAGCTGTGCAACTACTTAGCTT
>NZ_AZGJ01000004.1 GCF_001436395.1 Secundilactobacillus malefermentans DSM 5705 = KCTC 3548
CAACAGGAAAAAGTATAGAACCATTATTAAGGTTGAAGCCATCTAAACTCAGAACCAATCATTTAATGATTGGTTCTTTTCTTTTTAAATTTCTTGCCCTATGGTGGTCAAGAGTGTTATAAATGAAGTATCAATGTAAGCGCTTCATACTATTTACAAAGGAGCTTTTTTATGATGAAAATTACAGTAACTGACAAGGCCAGCAAATGGTTTAAAGATGACATGGGTTTGGATGACGGAAGTTCATTGAGATTCTATGGTAAAGTATATGGAAATACCCCAGTTCACGATGGATTTTCACTGGCAATGACCCCTGATGGCGATACGTCTGATGCGTATGCCCTAACTGAAAAGGATGGCGTTAATTATTACGTGACTGAGGCTGATGAGTGGTTTTTTAAAGGCTACGATTTAGAGGTAGACTATGACGCAAAGCACGATGGGCCTCAATATAACTATATTCAAAATAACGAATTATAAAAAAAGGTAATTGCCATCGGCAATTACCTTTTCCTATTTTTACGACTATATAACTTTCGTAAAGCAACAAGTCCACAACTAACGAATAGCGTTAAACCACTTATAATCAGACCTAGATTGAAGTATGGGGGCCAGTACGAAAGAACAATGTGATGATTCCCTTTTGTTAATGAAAGGGCAATCATGTAATTTGCAGATTTTTGAATTTTAACCTTTTTACCATCAACTCGAGCCGTCCAGCCTTTATCATATGGAATAGTTGTTGAGAGCGTTTTTGCTTGGTTGCTCGTGACGTCAACATTACCAATGATTTTTCGTTGGCTATGATTAGTGACCTTTAACGGATGAGATTGTAGTTTCTTGATGGATTGTTTAAATTGATTGTTGTTTAGTTCATACAGGGTAAAGTTTTGAAGCCACAGACTATTGTGTTTCAACTGCATCTTAATATTGATTGTTTTACCTTTTGCGTTGCTAGCCACGTTTGTAATGACTGTGTGGCGGAAGGTGGGGTACTGATGCATTGTTTTCCCATTAATCGTCATTGTGACGTTATCCTCATCAATGTTTTGACCCAATGTTAAGTAATAGGAATTATTTGTTGTTGGGACGAATGATAAAGTGATACTTGCTGGTTTGAGAATACTCTGTTTCTGTAAAATCGCACCCGTCAAATTAGTTTGCTGCTTAATATTTTGGAACAGAACATGGTTAAAGTTTTGAGCGGTGAAAATATTTTGGTCATTAGAATTCCCCGTTAGTGAAGCAAGCCAATTAGCCTGATAATGAACTGGATCAAGCGTTTTATTTTTATAGGTAATTGAGTTGCTGGAACTAAGAAAGGCGAGAGGCAGAGCAAATTGGTTCTTATAGGTTTCCGTCGTTGCCGTTTGGTTAATCTTTCGATATTGATTAACATCGGGTTTATTGGTGATTTGTGGCAACGTGTAAGAGCTTTTAGCACTTGGAAGCGATGTTTTCCGTCCTGCAAAAACGTATTTCATATCAAGAATAGCGTCTGATACCAATGTCCCGTTTGTGTATGCAACAAAACCATCACCGTCTGGTTGGCCAATCTTACCAAAGAAGTTGGGTGTTTTCTTTTCAAGAGTAGATGAGAAGATGGATCCACCAAAATATTGATTAGATAGGGGATCATTTTTAGTTCGCATGAAAGTGGTCGCTACCCGGTAAAAGGATTGATTCTTACTGGCAACCTTTGCCGTTTGGGCAGATAGACTGTTACGATATAGTTCATACTCATTTTGGGAAACGTAACTTATGTTATTGAGGCTTAGTATGGCATTGAGCCCAAGTTCTGACAACATTAGTAGGCAAAAGACGAATGGGTAGAGAAGAAACTTACTTCTAGGAGTGGCAATTAGGCAAAGGGCCAAGGTTGCGAACAGCAAACCAAATACTAACTGGTTTGTGGATAGGAAGCTAAACTTCTTTTCATTTAACCAAACATAGCTAATACCGATTGCAAAGACAATAACAACGGTCAAAATTTGACGTAAATTTGGAACGAAATCAGGTTGCAAAGTCAACGCCGCAATCCAGACTAACCAGAAACAGACTACAAATGAAAAACGGTATGGGTACCAGATTGGAAATTGCATTGCATGCCAGATTAAGTCTAGCGGCTGGAAACAAAGGGAAAGTGCTAGGAAGAGCGTAAATAGGCCAGCCGCAATTTTAGTTCCTATATTAAATTGGCGACTGACGAAGAATAAGACAGCACCAATTAGGACAAATGACCCAATAAAAAGATTGGCCGTTCCTTTTGGCATTTGATCAAAATTGAAACTACCAACGAAGAATTTTGCAATCATTTTTGGCGGGAAAAAATCAAATTTGAATTTAAATTTAGTTACAGTATATTGAGCCTTACTACCGAGTAAGGAAAAGTAGGTGGGCAGGAGTATAAAAGCTGCAATAAGTGCACTCGTCAATGAACCCGCTATAAATTTCAACGTAGTCTTAAAGAAAGTGCGCCATGAGGTGAAGTGCCTGACACTTGCCCATAAATAGTACCCGATTATGAAGAGGCAAACCATATAAGCCATATAGTAATTAATAATTAGCAGGGCAGCCAGCCAGGGAACATAGGTCGTTAAGCGTCCTGAGGTTTCAAGCTTCTCGATTCCTAACACAATTAAAGGCAAAATAATGACGGCATCTAGCCACATTAAATTTAATTGGTTTGCAATCATCCAGCCAGAAAGCGCATAGGCAGTGGCAAAAAGTGGAACACGATAACCCGACTGCGATTTGGTCTGTAATAGAAGATAACCAAAACTAAGTCCGGCCAATCCATACTTTAATACAGTTAATACTAAGATACCGCTTGGTAATATTTTATCTGGAAAAAAGAGGAGCAATAGATTAAGTGGACTCATTAAGTAGTATGACCAAGTTCCGGTCATTTCACCACCTAGCGCCTTTCCAAACGAATAAAGGATTCCACTAGGATCATTTAAAAAAGAATGTCTGAAGTATGCAAAAAAATCAATGTATTGTTGGCCTAAATCCACCGTTAAAAGGGATGAACCACCAAAAGGCGCCATTTTTCGATAAATGAAATATCCCAACATGATAATTGCTGGAATGCTGAAGCTAAATATAAGTAAATTTCGCCGTTGGTGCGTGGGGCGTTTCTGATTAAGCAAGATACCACTCCAATTCTCTGATTAGATTAATAGTTTTATTTTACGATTTTAAAGAGGCTTTGTCGTTTCTTTTCTAGAATATCATAAAAAGTTTAAAATTCAGGTACTTCCATAGTTCTGAATAAGGAAATCTGTTAGAATAGTGAAGTTAAATAAGGAGCTTGAAAGACATTGAAGAATTTTTTTACCAACCTATTCAAACGAAATAGTAAAAGTAAGCCAGATGGCAATAAAAAAAGTGGGTCACAGATTCCGTTCAGATTGAACTTTCTTTTTATTATCGTTGCCGTTCTTTTTGCACTTTTAATTGGTCAGCTGGCCTATTTACAAGTTATGTACGGTACCAAGTTTAAGGCGGAAGTTAATAGCACCGATAATACGACAGAGACAAATAATGTCCAACGTGGAATGGTTTTTGATTCGACTGGTAAAGTGCTGGTTGGAAACAAAGCCCATCAAGCAATTACGTACACAAAGGGCATTAATACGTTATCTTCAGAAATTTACACGACGGCGACTGCCTTGGGTAAGTATTTATCGGTACCCACAAGTTCATTAACAAAACGCCAGGCCGCTGATTTTTATTTGTCAAACACAACGCAATTAAGGCAGATTGAGAAAAAGATTCCAAATATCAGTCAATATTCCTCTGATACGCGCTATGACAAGGCTCTAGCATACTTGCTTAAAAATAACATGCACTATACAAAACAGCAACGAAACGATGCAACTATTTTTGCAAAGATGAGTAGTGCTTACCAATTATCGACAACTTATATTAAGGCTTCAAGCGTTTCAAGCAAAGAAATTGCAGAAGTTGGCGAACATTTGTCATCAATGCCAGGTGTGAAGGTTGGAACTAGTTGGTCGAGAAATTATCCAAATGGATCTTCCATAAAGAGTATTATTGGAACCGTTTCTTCAGAAAAGACTGGATTGCCAAGTGATCGGGTCAATGAACTTTTGGCAGAGGGTTATTCTCGAAATGACTCAGTTGGTCAAAGTTACCTTGAAGAGCAATATGAACCAGTTTTACGTGGAACTAAATCTCAGACTGAGGTTGAAGTTACTGGTAACGACAAAATTAGTAAAGAAGTTAAAAAGTATGGTGGTAAGAAGGGCGATAATCTACAACTTACTATTAATGCTGGGTTCCAAAAGAAATTACAGTCCTTAGTGCGTTCTGCTGAAGGCAGTGCCGGTGGCTATTCTACAGGTACGTATGCAGTCGTGATGAATCCTAACACTGGCGGAATTATTGGGATTGCGGGTGTTGACCGAAATCCTTCTACAGGTAAAATAACCGATAACGCCCTTGGAACTATCAATAGTTCAATCGTTATGGGATCCGTTGTTAAGGGTGCAACAGTATCAGGTGCTTTAATGGATAAAGTCATCACGCCAACCAATTCAACACTGACTGATGAAGTTATCAACGTTGGGGGAGTTAAAAAATCTTCATGGTTCAATAAGAAAGGCTCTGCTAATATCGCGCTAGATGCGTCAACTGCATTGGAGGTTTCTTCTAACTCATACATGATGCAATTAGCAATGAAGGAAGCTAAATTTAATTATGTATCCGGTAGCGCACTGAACATGAAGACAAGTATTTTTAATAAGCTACGAGGTTACTTCAATCAATTTGGTTTAGGTGTTAAAACCGGTGTTGACTTACCTGGTGAGTCAACAGGACTAAAGGGATCAAGTACGAAGAAATATATTGGTAGCGCACTTGACCTTTCATTTGGAAACTACGATGCTTATACCGTTATGCAGGTAGCACAGTATATGTCCACCATTGCAAATGGGGGCTACCGATTACAGCCACACGTTCTTTCTTCTATTAGGGGAACGAGTGCAAGTGGTAAACTTGGTGCAGTTCAAGATTCAATCACGCCAAATATTTTGAATCAAATTGATATGACGGCTTCTGAACGAAAAGTTGTAACGGATGGCTTATACGATGTGGTCCACGGTTCAAATACCTACAAGACAGGTGGATCAATGTCCTCAATCTCACCAGGAATCTCTGGTAAAACGGGTACAGCTGAAACCTTCTACAAGGGGACATCAACCGTTACGCTTAGTTTGGCATCATATGCACCATCGAAGCATCCACAGGTTGTAGTCGCCTTGGCAATGCCTAATTTAGGTGAAGATGCTGAGGACAACAATATGCAACTAGCTAAGAAGATTTATTCCGCTTATTGGAGCATGGTGCAAGCAAAGCCAACAGATTAATGATTGGGTGTTAAGTAAAATTACTTAACAATTGTTATTTAAGACTGGTAATTTAGGCTAAATAATGATAATATATTACGAGTTAGGGCAGAAGCCTGAGTTATGAACAAGTTTGGAGGTCAGCGACCATGCGTGTACACATCACTTTAGAATGTACTGAGTGTCATGAACAAAATTACTTATCAAGTAAAAACCGACGTAACAATCCTGATCGGGTAGAATTCAACAAATATTGCCCACGTCAACGTAAAGTAACGTTACATCGTGAAACAAAGTAACACGAAGATAAGCAGCTATAATCCTTGCTATTAAAGGAATTGTGGTTGCTTATTTTTTTATTCTCATAAAATTACCCCATAATTTGACTGGCAAACATGGGAAATGCGCTAATTGAGGGGGTTAATTTTAAGGCCTAATTAGTGTAAGTATTTTTAGTCTGATTTGAATAATTATAAGAAGAAATTAAAAGCGAAAAATCTCTTTTTCAATTCATAGTAGGTGTGTTAAACTATTTTAGGTAGTTTTCTTTTTTGATACAAATATAAAAATAATTGGGTTGTTAGACGACTTTGAGACAAAAAGATAAATACTTTTAGAAAACATTGCTTGAAGCCACATGACTGATTGATGATGAATTGTGAGTGACAGCCCAGACTTTTTTGAAGGGGGAAAATGGATGACCGGTAAAAAAAGTCAAAGGAAGTTAATCATAGAGAAAATGCAAACGATTTCGCGGTCGGAAAAACTAGAACTTTCAAATTGTTTATATGATCGACTATTCAATGCTGAGGATTGGAAGAATGCCAATTCCATTGCGATTACCCTTTCAACGCCTATGGAAATTGATACGCAGCCGATTATTGAAAAAGCTTGGGCGAGTGGTAAGACTGTTCTCGTTCCGACAACCTTGTCAGACTGGCAGATGAAGTTTAGTCCGTATACGGTACAAACCGTTATTCAGAAAAATTCGCACGGAATAGATGAGCCGAAAAGTGGGGATGCCGTTGATGCAAGCCAAATTGACTTAATCATTGTTCCTGGCCTAGGATTTTCCACTTCGGACGGTTTTCGATTAGGATTTGGCGGTGGCTATTATGATCGCTATTTAGCGAGGTATTCCGGAAAGACGATTTCTCTAGCTCTACCTGTGCAAACGTTTGAAAGTCCTGAGTGGCCGACTTATGAGCACGATATCCCAATCCAATCAATCATTACGTGTGCTAATAGGGAGGAGGATGACAAATGAATCGTCAGTTAAAGCGAATTGATAATTCTCCATATGTAACAATTGGACTTCTTGGTATCATGGTAATCGTATTCTTACTGATGACCGTCATGGGTGGGAGTACAAATACGTATGTGCTGATTCAATTTGGTGCAAAAGTATCTAGCCTGATTCAAGCTGGACAGTGGTGGCGCTTATTTACACCAGTTTTTTTGCACATTGGGTTTGAGCATATTCTCTTAAATGGAATTACCCTATATTTCTTAGGACTTCAAATTGAACGAATTTTTGGCCACTGGCGCTATTTTATTATTTTTGTGGTGACAGCAATTGGGGGTAATTTAGCAAGTTTTGTATTCAGCCCTAATTCACTATCTGCAGGTGCTAGTACAGCAATCTTTGGTCTGTTTGGTGCATTTTTAATGCTTGGAGAATCTTTTTGGGAAAATCCTTACATTAGACAAATGACCAAAACATTTGCACTTTTTATTGTTTTGAATTTAGGATTTGATCTTTTATCTCCTGGAATTGACCTTTCTGGACATATTGGCGGCTTAGTCGCTGGTTTCCTGATTGGCTATGTTGTTGCTTTGCCAAAGAACATTTTAGGGAAAGTCAGCGTCGCAAAACGAGTTATTGCAGTAGTTGTATTGATCGTTGGGTTTGTTTGGTTATACGAAATGGGAATGAATGCTTAGCAACTGAATCTTCGTGCAATCTCAAAAAGGATGTGGCACAATGAGAAAGTTATACGATGTACAGCAACTTCTAAAGAAGTATGACATCTATGTATACGTTGGAAAACGGCTTTGGGATATTGAAGTCATGGCACTTGAGCTTGATCATTTACATGAAGCTAGTTTAGTTGATCATTCAACGTATGCGAAAGCAAAACTAGTATTGACACATGAGCATCGAATAGAAGAAGAGAGAGAAAAAGAAATTAGTGGAGGTAAGAACTGATGAAAGGCAACTTAATTGGAATTGATCTTGGAGGTACGACAACCAAAATTGCGTTCCTTAAAACGGATGGCGAAGTAACGGATAAGTGGAGTATTCCAACTGATATTTCTGATGAAGGAAAGAACATCGTTCCTAATATCATTGCTAGTATTAAAAAGCACGTGACTGATTCTGGAAGCAAACTCAGCGATTTTGCGGGTATTGGAATGGGTACTCCAGGATCTGTTGACATCGAAAACGGAACCGTTATTGGTGCTTATAACTTGAATTGGTCAAAACGACAAAACGTTCGGGATCAAATTCAAGGGGCACTTGGGTTACAGTTTGTACTAGATAACGATGCCAATGTTGCATCCCTTGGTGAATATTGGAAGGGTGCAGGCGAAAAGGACCAAGACGTCGTATTCGTGACACTTGGAACAGGTGTTGGCGGCGGAGTTATTGCCGGTGGCCATTTACTTCATGGCGTTAACGGTGGTGCTGGAGAGCTCGGCCATATTACAGTACAGCCAAATGGCTACTTATGTACATGTGGTAAGCATGGCTGTCTTGAACAGTATTCTTCAGCAACTGGAATCGTTCACGTTGCTAAAGATATGGCTGCTGAGTTTACTGGACAATCACGATTAAAAGAACTATTTGATAATCAAGAGGAAGTTACCTCAAAAATGGTTGTCTACTTAGCTGACAATGGTGATATTCTTGCCAATCAGATTGTTGATCGAGTATCTTTCTATCTTGGCTTAGCTTTAGCTAACGTTGCTAACACACTAAATCCAGCAAATATTATTATTGGTGGTGGTGTGTCAGCAGCTGGTAACACATTACTTCAACCAACAACACGTTACTTCCAAGAGAATAGTTTTCCATCAGTGCGAGACTCAACTAAACTTAGATTAGCGCAATTAGGTAATGATGCCGGTGTCATAGGTGCCGCATCACTTGCTTTAAGATTTATTGCCTAGCAAAAAGCTCCCATTTGGGAGTTTTTTTGATAGAACTAGTCAAATAAGCGTAAAACTAGTAAAATGTAATTATTAGTTATGAAGAGGGAAGGACGATTTAATCGTGTCTAATATGACAATTTATACAATTATTGTGTTAATAATTCTGGTTGTTTTCGCCGGATGGCAACTAATCACACTTTTACGAAGAAACAAAGTCGCAAAGATGATTGATGAGCCAGCATTTCAATCAGGATTGCATCACGCTCAAGTTATTGATGTTCGAGAAAAGAAACCATTTGATGAAGGCCATATTCTCGGTGCAAGGAATGTACCATACTCAACAATGAAAGCATATTATATGCAAATTCGTAAGGATCTACCAGTTTACTTGTATGATCAAAGTACAACGTTGAGCACCCGTGCTGCTCTATTGCTGGCTAAACACGGTTACTCAGAAATTTATATATTAAAACGTGGTTACCAACGATGGGAAGGCAAGACGAAGAAGTCTGAATAAAAAAATACCGGCTAGACTTCATAATGAAGGACTACCGGTATTTTTGTTATTTAGTTGATTTATCCACGATGGGCAGCACGGCTCTTGCGCATAGCCTTCTTGCGATTATCTTCGAAACGTTGCTCCTCAGATTCAATTGGCTCTACAACAGCCTTTTTAAAAGATAAGAGGGCACCAGCAACTGCGCCAATAGTAGCAACTGCGCCAAATAAGAATCCCTTTGAAAAATTTTTCATATAGCATCGTCTCCTTATTGTTTATTATTTAATTTGTTAGTCTTATTATGCAAGATTTTTTGAAAAATTACCAGTTTGACTCACTATTCTCAACCAATTGGAGTAAGAAAATGAAAGAAAAGTATACTCAAGTAATTGCACATCGTGGTAGCAAAGGAACTCGACCTGAAAATACACTAGCTTCTTTCCAAGAAGCGATAAATGCTGGAGCAGATGGTATTGAGACGGATGTTCATCTGTCTGCCGATCGACAATTGATTATTATGCATGACGAAAAAGTAAATCGGACAACCGATGGGACAGGACTAATCCTTGAAAAAACATTAGCCGAAATTAAAGAGCTTGATGCGGGATACAAATTTGGTTCGGAATATCGTGGCACCAAAGTTCCGACGCTTGAAGAGGTAGTCGATCTTTTAATTGAGAATGATTTCCATGGCGTTTTTAATCTCGAGTTAAAAACTAACAAGATTGCTTACATTGGGATCGAAGAATTAGTCACGGAACAATTGTCAAATCGGCGTCTGCCTTTCAAAATTATTTATTCCAGTTTTAATTCAGAATCAATCAAAAAGATGCATGAATTGAATCCTGATTCTGAGTATGCCAAGTTGTTTAAAACAGGTATTAAGCGAGTTATGCTACTAAAAAAAGGTCATTTAATCCAGGGAATTCATCCAGATATTAAGTGGGTTAAACGGCATAAATTGCTCTTACCACACATTCTCATCAGGCCTTGGACGGTTAACACGGAGGCAGATATGGCTTTTTGCTTTAAGCACAAGCTAGCAGGTCTCATCACGGATTATCCCAAACGTGCAATTGAGCTTCGGAAAGACATTCAAGGTGGTTAAAATGGAAAAAGTTTTGGCAATTGTTGGTCCAACTGCGGTAGGGAAAACTGCGCTATCCATTGAACTCGCAAAAAAGTATCATGGTGAAATTATTTCTGGAGATTCGATGCAAGTTTACCGGGGACTCGACATTGGCACTGCAAAAGTGACCGCTCAGGAAAAGCAGGGAATTGTCCATTATCTTATCGATATTCGGAATATTGATGAGCGATTTTCGGTTGCAGATTTTGTTTCACTTAGTCAAAAATTAATCTCAGAAATTAATCGTCGGGCACATTTGCCAATCATTGTTGGAGGAACCGGCTTCTATCTGAATGCGCTCCTTGATGGCTTGACTTTGGGCGGTGATTCTTATGACCAGAACGAGACAGTTCGAAATAAGTGGCGGGAGTTTGCTGCACAAAATGGTCATGAAGCATTATGGCAAAAACTACATAAAGTTGACCCCGAGGCAGCAGCCAAAATTCCAGTTAGTAATGAACGCAGAATCATTAGAGCGCTAGAAGTTTTCGAGAGAACTGGAAAGAAGATTTCGAGTCAAGAAATTAAACCTGATTCGAGATATGATGCGCTCGTCATAGGACTTAATACTGAACGAGAAGTGCTGTATAACAGGATTAATCAGCGTGTGGATCTGATGATGAAGGCGGGACTTGAACAGGAAGCGAGAACCCTTTTTACTGAAGGCGGTTTCAACTTTCAAGCGGGTAAAGGAATTGGCTATCGGGAGTTATTTCCTTATTTTGAAGGGAAAGCGCCCTTGATTGATGCAGTTAATGATATCAAGCTGGATTCTCGTCACTATGCCAAACGACAGTTAACCTGGTTTCGAAACAAATTGGATGTTAACTGGTTTAATCTCGTCCAAAATCCTGATGAAATACAAAAAATTAAGGAAACGGTTGCTGATTGGTTGTAGCCATGTTAGAAAACATAACATGAAACTCTTGACACTTATTTTTAAAGTGGTAAGCTTATGAATAAGTAAGGAGGTGACTGTTGTGAAAGGTAAAGAGCTGTTACGATCTCGTTCAGTTTTACCAATTGGTACAGTTATGAAATTGACCAATTTAACTGCGCGACAAATTCGATATTATGAGGAACAAGAACTTGTTTTACCAGATAGGAGCGAGGGAAATCGACGCTTATATTCATTAAATGATATTGACCGTTTACTGGAGGTTAAAGACTATTTGGATGATGGCATTAATATGGCCGGCATCAAAGAAATTTATCGACAGCGACGTCAAAAGCAAGCATCGAAACGTCATGAAGAAAATAAGCCGTTAACAGATAGCGACTTGAGGCGAATCTTACATGATGAGTTTATGAATTTGGGAGGCTTGGATACACCAGATCAACAGTCCTTCCGTACACATAATCCTTTGATGTAGCTGAATTTGATTTTAGAAAAATAAATAGAGGAGTGTCGACGATGGCAAAACATGATTACAACAAAGATGACATTAGACAGATGGCTAAAGATGAGAACGTTAAATTTTTACGCTTAATGTTTACGGATTTATTTGGAACGATTAAGAATGTTGAGGTTCCAATTTCACAATTGGAAAAACTTCTTGATAATAAGCTAATGTTTGATGGTTCTTCAATTGATGGCTTTGTTAGAATTGAAGAAAGTGATATGTATCTTTATCCTGATTTATCAACTTGGATGATTTTTCCTTGGAGTAGTGAACGAGGCAAAATTGCTCGTGTCATTTGCGAAGTTTATACACCAGATAAAGAACCATTTGAAGGCGATCCCCGTAATAATTTAATTCGAGTCCTTGACGATATGAAAAAAGCAGGATTTACCAGCTTTAACATTGGACCTGAACCTGAGTTCTTCTTATTCAAAATGGATGAAAATGGAAAACCAACGACAACGCTTAATGATCAAGGTTCCTATTTTGATATGGCACCAATGGACCTTGGCGAAAATTGTCGCCGTGAAATTGTTTTAACACTAGAGGAAATGGGCTTTGATGTTGAGGCGGCGCATCACGAAGTTGCCCCAGGGCAACACGAAATCGACTTTAAGTATGCTGATGCTTTAGAGGCTGCTGATAATATTCAGACCTTTAAACTTGTTGTGAAAACAGTTGCACGTAAATACGGTTTATATGCAACCTTCATGCCAAAACCATTAGCAGGTATTAACGGTTCCGGGATGCACATTAACATGTCACTGTTCCATAATGACGGAAACGCATTTTATGATAAGAAGGGTGAATTAGAGCTCTCCAAAGATGCCTATTACTTCTTGGGTGGACTGTTAACTCATGCCCGTAGTTTTACCGCTATTTGCAATCCAACGGTTAATTCCTACAAACGGTTAGTTCCTGGCTATGAAGCGCCTGTTTATGTTGCATGGTCCGGTTCAAATAGATCACCTTTAATCCGTGTACCAAGTTCTCGTGGTCTTTCTACTAGACTTGAACTGCGAAGTGTTGACCCAACTGCTAATCCATATTTGGCAATTGCTGCAATTCTTGAAGCAGGACTAGACGGTTTGAGAAATAAGATTGAGCCAACGGAAAGCGTTGACCGAAATATTTATCGTATGGATGAAGAGGAACGAGAAGAGAACCATATCACTAATCTACCGGACACGCTTCATAATGCATTGAAGGATTTAGAAACGGATACAGTAATGAGAAAGGCAATGGGATCACATTTGTTCCAAAGCTTTGTTGAAGCTAAAAATCTGGAATACAACGCTTATCGTACCCAAGTTTCTAAGTGGGAACGCGATCAATACATGGAACTCTATTAGACAAAAAAGAGAAGACTATTGTCCATTTCATCAATTTATTTGTGAATAAATTGAGAGACTGGCAACGGCCTTTTTTAATTTACAAAAAAATTTTAATGAAAGAGCTTTATTATTGTGACGTTTTTGGTTAACATGAAGTTAGTGATTGTACATATCTATATAACAGAATGAGGGAATATTATGGATAACCAGGGCCAAGTAACAGAAAATAATGCGAATCAATCAGACGTTCAGTTGAACGGAGAAATTAGTCAAAAGATCGAATATTTAACAACACTTCAAACAGCAATTGCTGATAAACATGATTTAAAGGCGTATGAACTTCTTGATACAACTCGATTTGGTAAGTTAATCAAGAAAACCAGAACGTCTACTAGACCAACCGGCCTGGAAAAATTGGTAGATGATTTGCACCCAGAACTAAGTCATTACTTGAGTCACCATCTCATCGACTATCTTGGGAAAACATATCCATTTTTCTATTATGATGAATATAAACTAGGAGAATTCCAAATTTATTTTGGAAACTGGTGGAATCGTCGACAGTTTGGCACCCTCGATGTCTTAAATATTGCTTTCAAGTTTGATGAAGATGAGTTTGATAAATTAAAAACAGGTTTCGAATTAGAAACGGAAAATAAGCGGTATAACAGTAGTCGAATCGAAGAAATATCTGCCAGTAATACTGATTTACAAAAGCTTATCGATGATCAAACGAATCGTGATCAACGTAAAGAGCAACTTAGGGCTCAGCTTAAAGAAAATGGGCAGAAGAGCACATTACCTTGGGACTCAGGGAAAGTTAAGGATGAGCGACAAGTAATTATTGATCAATTAAGTACATTGGCAGACGAGGATGAAGCAGCTCTAGATGCCAATAATACAATTAAAGAAAATGATGAACAAATCTTAGCATTGTCAAAAGAAGACACCATCATTAACTATGAAATGCAAAGTATAAAAAAGACTTTTGAAGACTTCAGTCGATTTAATCAACGAAATCAAAGTCTATATACCGATTATCTAAATAGCCTAGTAGGGGAAGCGCGGGTGAACGCAGATGATTAATGAAAATGATCCTTCAACCTTAAGTACGAGTGGTAGATTATTGGCGTATAACGACGCTATTAAATCTGGTCTCGAAACGGGTGAAAAATTCACAAAATTAATGGATCAACTAGTCCAAACAACTGATCCTGAATTATTATTGCAGGCCGCGGATGCCTTATCGGTTTATTCGTTGAATTCCGATTATGTGACATTTCCACATCAATATTCGTTTGCCGATTTTTATCTGATTTTTGTAAGCCGGATGTGGGAACTTCATGGTGAAGGCGACGCAATCACTTTGGAATCATCAGAATATCAAGAACAACTAAATCAACAAATTACTGTTCTAGATGACTCAGGTACATTTAATTTCAGTAATACGGGGTCTGATGATAGTGGCGTTTATTATCAGGAACGGGCAAGTGGCCAATCCTTGTTCTATTTGAATTTGCAAAAAAAGATGCTGCGATTTAACAGCCATGCATTTACTCAACTATTTATCATTCAGTATGCAGATAAAGTCGAAAAGTCTGATATTTTAAAAGCTGTTCAAGTTTTTATTAATCTCGGGAACTATCTCAAAAAGGATTTCGGTTTTAGCGTGGACTTTAATATGTTAGATACAGATAATAGTGAAGTTTATGAATTCCAAAATGAGCACTTATCCGAGTCTATTGTTGATAAACTCTTCGTTTCTGCTGCACACGAAGGGTACATGCTTGAAAATAGCGCGACCGGTACCGGAGCAATGCTACATTTAAAGGATGATTTAGTCGTTCAGGTTTATAATAAAGGATCACAAAGCGATCCAGACTGGGTTTTAAGTGTTCATGATAAACTACAACAAGTTTCCTGGTTCAAATTATTAATTGATTATGATTTCCTAAAAGCTTGGTATCTAAATGATTTGGCTGAGTTGGAAATTAAATCTGATCCGCTCGTTTTTGCCTAATAGAAGGGACGATATTAATAAATGGCATTGGATTTAGGTGCATTACTAAAAAAGTCCATTCAGTTGGATCAAAGTATTTCGGATCAAAAATCACTTTATATGAAAAAAGAATTAGCAATTCAAAATGCCTACGTTTCACTTGATGTGGAGTTGGCAGAGATTGCAAACACTGCTGAGTGGTTTAAAATTTGGAAAGAGAATCGCGGCAAGAAAGCAACTGAAGGGAAAACTCACAGACAAACCTTATTGGAAGAATATGTCGATGCGCTTGATTTCTATCTGCTTGTTGCTGCTAAGCAAACCTGGTCTCACCTAATTGTGATTGATCCAGCTGATTTAACAGAATTAAGTCAAAATAGTCCTGACAAAAACATGGATCAACATTATCTAGTGATGAAAGAACAGTTATTTGATAGTCACTTTAATCATAGACAGGAATCATTCAGACACTCATGGCGTCTTTTTCTTAAATGGGGCCTGGTTGATTTTAAATTTACTCAAGATGAAATTCAGAATGCCTATTTGAAAAAGAATCAAATCAACTATGATCGCCAAAATAATGGGTACTAACTAAAATAGAGGCAAGCGGGTTTGTATACCTGCTTGCCTCTATTTAATATTCCCCCGTTATGCGTTTCGGTTCATTTTGGGGTTATCAGAAAAATGTCTGCTGTTCTTTTTGACGGACTTAGAGTAGTCCAAGTAATATTGCCAAATACCTGCACCAATAATAAGAAAAATAATAAATAATAGAAAAATCATACTAATTCCTCCAATCAGAATCAGAACATGTTACACTTTGATTATGGTAATGTTACGAAATAATTTCAAACAATACACTCTGTGCTTTGGTGTTCTTAATGGTTTCTTAAAACTTAACGTATATTTTTGATAATCAATGAATTTTTATGAAATAGTAGATTGACTTTACCCTATAGGCTAATTTATAATAGTAAATGTTCGTGATGCTATGTCGCAATAGCTCAGCTGGATAGAGCAACGGTCTTCTAAACCGTAGGTCGAGGGTTCGAATCTCTCTTGCGACATTTTGCAAACTGATTAAGGCGCCTATTATTCGTAATAGGCGTCTTTTTGTTTTTAAAAGAGGCTCATTTGTCGTGCTGTTTTCGCAACATGATGTTATCTAATTTATTTAATTAGATAAATATTATAAATAGCAGGTATGTAAGTACCTTAAAATTAGATTATGGTGTATACTATTTTATGCCAATAAAGGTTACTATGTGTGATAAATTTAAGCTTTGAATATAAAAAAGCCCTGAATTGGTAATTTACATGAATGACGAGGTAAGGCATGAATCAGAAGATATTTAAAAGTCTATAATAATAAAGCCGATTACTGTTTATTTAATTTGAACGGTTTATAATAGCCGTTAGCTTAAAAAGTACTATAAAAAAGTGAAATTTAATGATGCAGTGGACATTAATAATTGAGAAATTTAATAATGAGGGGGATTTACCATTAAATCTAAAGCAGACCCGCGAGTGGTTAAAACTCGCAAAAACTTAAAAAATGCATTAATTGAGCTTCTAGGTGAGCACAAGATTTCTGAAATTAGTATTCAAAAAATAACAGATACTGCCCATGTAACTCGAGGCACATTCTATTTACACTATGAAGATAAAAATGATTTCATTTCGCGAACGTTGGCAGAAATTATGACTGGTTTTTTTGACGCAGTCATTGTTAGAGCAGATTATGTAAATGATAAGTGGCAGTACGGCGAAAATGGAAACTTCAGATTGTTTTCGATTAATAAAGCTTTTGATTATATTGAAGAAAATGCAAAAACATTCGATGTCTTATTGAACAAATATGAGAATGATGATTTTCGAGCTGAATTTGAAAGCAAACTATCAAAATTATTGACTGAGTTTTTTGATCAATCCAAAACGATGCTTAATTCTACAGATGGAAGTAAATTTTCAACCGATGCGTTATCAGATGATATTTTGATTGCATATCTGGTATCCGCTCATATTGGAATTATCCAGCTTTGGCTGCAAGGCGGCATGAAATACACAGCTCGATACATGACCAAGAGCGTTGATCAAATAAATGATGCTATAGAAGCTCAGTTCCCAGTTTCAGGTTTCTTTGTCAGTCAATTGTAATCAGCCATTGACTTCGTTGCTGAAATTAGATATAATTTTAATGTTGTAATTGTGGACTTCCACAGCTACAACCGCTCGAAATGAGTCTAAGTTCGCTTGCGACACTTATTTTCGGCGAGTCTGAGTTAAAATTATAAGGAGGTGCACAAATATGTACGCAATTATTGTTACAGGTGGCAAGCAATACCGAGTTGAAAAGGGCGAAGCAGTTTATGTTGAAAAGCTAAGCGCTGATGCTGGCGAAAAGGTTACTTTTGATCAAGTAGTCTTTGTAGGCGGTGACACAACGAAGGTTGGAACACCACTTGTTGATGGTGCAACTGTTTCAGGAACTGTTGAAAAGCAGGGTCGTGAAAAGAAGGTTGTTACATTCAAGTACAAGGCAAAGAAGGGTCAACATTCTAAAGTTGGTCATCGTCAACCTTATACTAAGGTTGTTATCGACGCAATCAATGCATAGAGGTGATTTTTACCGTGATTAAAGCAGTTTTTGTTCATAATAACTCTAATCGAGTTAGTGGATTTGAAATAACTGGACATGCAGACTCTGGACCATATGGAATGGATATAGTATGTGCAGCGGTTTCGGCTCTTTCAATCGCAACGGTAAATGGTCTAACTCGTGTCGCAAAGATTGAGCCAAAAGTTGAGAGTGATGATGAAAATGGGGGCCTTTTAAAGGTGCAAATTCCAGTGGATTCGGATTCTCAGAAAAATTTGGTGGCTAATGCACTTGCCCAATCCCTAGAGGATGGACTTAGTGATGTTGCTTTAAATTATAAATCGTTTATGAAATTAGAAATTACAGAAAAATAATAACTGGAGGTGTATCTGATGCTTAAGATGAACTTACAATTTTTCTCTCACCATAAAGGTGGAGGTTCAACTTCTAACGGCCGTGATTCAGCAGGTCGTCGTTTAGGAACAAAGGCTGCTGATGGTTCAGTAGTAACAAGTGGTTCAATTCTTTACCGTCAACGTGGAACTCATATTTACCCAGGTGTTAATGTTGCCCGTGGTAATGATGATACTTTGTTCTCAAAGGTTAATGGTGTTGTTCGCTTCGAACGTAAAGGTCGCGACAAGCGCCAAGTTTCCGTTTATCCAGTAGCTGAAGCTGCTGCTAAATAGTAATAATGAAGGGGGATCCGGTTGGGTCCTTTTTTTATTGCAGTTTGTGACGCATATAAAATGAGGTGTTTGAAATCAATTCTCAAATCACTAAAGTTCAAGAAAAATTTGATCAATATAGAATTGATGCGCTACTCGTGAGTGATCGATTAAATTTAAGATATCTTTTCGGACTAGATGTTACTGCTGGTGATGGGTACGGATTAATTACTGAGAACGATGCATTTTATGTAACCGATGCTCGGTTTGTTTCTGAGTTAAATCAAAATTTTCCAGATTTAAAAACAGTCATTACGCGTGATTATCTATCTGGCATCTGTCAGCTAATTGAAATAAATGATGTGACAGTACTAGGATTTGAATCGACACTTTCCTATGCTGATTATGATCAACTGGACGAGTTGGTCGTTAGTGATATTGTCCCCATGCCAGGGTTAATTGATGAGATTCGTGAGGTAAAGGATCAACGGGAAATTGATAAGATTGCAAGAGCTTGTCGACTGACGGTTGAGGGCTTAGCTGAATTAGAAGGTAATTTGAAGCCAGGCGTTACTGAGAAAGAGTTAGCGAATCAATTACTAGTCATTATGGCAAAAAAAGGATCCACTGGGACTAGTTTTTCAACGATTGTGGCAACCGGAATTCGTTCCGCTTTTCCACATGGTATCGCAAGCGACAAATTGGTTGAAAACGGTGATTTAGTGACAATTGATTGTGGATTCTATTTCGATGGTTATACCTCTGATGTCACGAGATCGTTCATTGTTGGTGAAGGTACAGAAAAGCAGAAAGAAATTTTAAAAGTCGTAGCTGAGGCAAAGAATGCGACTATTGCGGCCATCAAACCTGGAATCACTGGCGCTCAATTAGACGAAATTGGTCGAAAAATTATTGAAAAAGCTGGTTTTGGTGCTCAATTCATTCATGGAATGGGTCACGGAATTGGACTTGATATTCATGAAGGCCCCAATATTGGCGGTGGATTTGAACAACCCCTAAAATCTGGGAACGTTATTACGATTGAACCGGGAATTTATATCGAAAATTTCGGTGGGGTTAGACTTGAAGACGATGTATTAGTGACAAGCTCTGGCTACAAAATTCTTTCAAGTTTAGGGTGAGTTTTCATTTAATATGGATAAATACGTATGAAATCTTGCAATTTAGACCAAAGAATTGCTATGATATAAGGGACATATTTTAGGAGGAAAAACTATGGCTATTTCTACAGCTGATTTTAAAAATGGATTAACAATCGAAGTTGACAACGCAATTTGGAGAATTATTGAATTCCAACACGTTAAACCTGGTAAGGGTGGTGCGTTTGTTCGTTCTAAGCTTAAGAACCTACGTACTGGAGCCGTGCAAGAAAAGACGTTCCGTGCCGGTGCAAAGATGGAACAAGCACCAATTGTGACTCGTAAAATGCAATATCTTTATGAAGACGGCGATTCACGTGTCTTTATGGATAATGATAACTATGAGCAAATCAGTATTCCAGATGATCAAATTAAGTCAGAATTAAACTATCTACAAGAAAACATGGCCGTTAGTGTTGTGCAGTACGGTACTGAAACAATCGGAATTGAAATTCCTAATACCGTTGTGTTGACTGTTAAAGCAACAGAACCAGGTATCAAGGGTAGTACCGCTTCTGGTGGCTCAAAACCAGCTACAATGGATACAGGGTTAGTTGTACAAGTTCCATTCTTTGTTAATGAGGACGATAAGATTTCAATCAATACTCAGGATGGTACTTACATTTCTCGAGCTTAGTTTACGTGAAATCGAGTTGTTGAAAAGGAGGCAAATGCGATGGCAGAAGATACTAATATTATCTTGACGGCTGATGAACCCACGTTAGGCCAAATAGAATTAGCACCGCAAGTTTTGGAAATTATTGCTGGCATAGCTGCAACGGATGTTGACGGCGTTGCTAGTATGCGTGGATCATTCGCTAACAGTGTGAATGAACTTTTTGGTCGTAAAGAACATGGTAAGGGTGTTAAGCTGGTTCTCAATGATGATGAACTTGATGTCGATATCTATGTTTATCTAGATTACGGCAGTGCAGTTCCTAAAGTTGCGATGGCAATTCAAGAGAATGTCAAAGAGCGACTTTTATTCATGACGGATCTTAAAGTTCGCCAAGTTAACGTTCACGTGGAAGGCGTCATTCCCGAAAAAGCTGACGCAGGTGTCGATCCAAATCATCTTTTCGATGATGAAACTAAGGAAAATGGTGAAGTTAAGTGAGTGAAGAAATGACTCGTCATCAAATTCGAGAACGTGCTTTTCAAACATTATTTGCTTTGAATGCAAATAAAGAGGGCGATAAGCAGGCAATATTTGATCAATTATTAGGTGATGAAGGTGAAGAACAAGTTACAGTTCCGACGTACCTTAATGTGTTGGTTGATGGTGTTTTAGAACATCAGTCTGATCTTGATGACTTAATCACTAAGTACCTGAGTGAGGGTTGGTCAATCAATCGAATCGCAAAAACGGATTTAGTGATTCTTCGACTAGCTTTTTTTGAAACGAAATTCGTTGAGGATGTTCCCAATCCAGTTGCTGTTGATGAGGCACTTGAATTAGCAAAAAGGTTTAGTGATGATCGTTCACGACGATTCATTAATGGTGTTTTGTCGCATACAATTGAAACAACTAAATAATTGAAAGGTTTCTTCTCCAATTTTGGAGAAGGAACTTTTTTTATACCTTTGAGAACTGTTTTGTGGTGTGGGACTATGCTAAAATTGAATTTATATTAAAGGCAAGGACGGCTAGAATTATGGCAACAATTATCGATGGTAAATCCTTAGCAAATGAGTTAAATAAAAAAACTAAATTAGAAGTTGAGCAACTTAAGAAAAAAGGCATTGTACCAGGCCTCGTCGTTATCATTGTTGGTGAGGATCCAGCAAGTAAAATATATGTCCGAAATAAGCAACGAAAAGCTGAGCAGTTGGGAATTTACTCGGTTGTTGAAGAGGCACCAAGTACAATTAGTGAAGAAGACCTGATTGGAATTGTACAGAAATATAATCAAGACCCTGCGATTCATGGAATTTTAGTTCAGTCTCCGTTGCCAAAGACAATGGATGAGCCACGAGTGACACGAACAATCTTACCTGAAAAGGATGTTGATGGGTTTCATCCAGTAAATGTCGGTCGACTTTTCGCTAATTTGAAGGGCGATTATCCAATTGCTTGCACGCCTAGAGGAATAATGACGATGTTAAAGCATTATGAAATTCCGATGGAGGGAAAAAATGCAGTAGTTGTTGGACGTTCAAACATTGTTGGTCGGCCAATGATGGCGTTATTGAATAATGCCAATGCGACCGTTACCCTAACTCATCGATTTACGAGCAACTTATCACAATACACACAAAATGCCGATATTTTGGTAGTCGCAACTGGTGTCCGCCATCTAATTAAAGCAGATGCAGTTAAGCCAGGAGCAACTGTGATTGATGTTGGCATGGACCGCGATGAAAATGGTAAGTTGACAGGAGATGTTGATTTTGACCACGTCAAGGACGTTGCCGGCTTCATTACACCAGTCCCTGGTGGTGTGGGACCAATGACGATTGCAACTTTAATGCAACAGATTGTAGAACTTGCTAAGTGGAGTGATTAAAGTGGCAGATGATTATTTAACAGTTAGTGCACTAACCCAATATTTAAAACGTAAATTTGATGTAGATCCTTATCTTAATCGGGTCTATTTGACAGGTGAAATTTCAAACTTTAGACTGCGCCGAAATGCGCATCAATATTTTAGTATCAAAGATGATCATGCTAAGATCAGCGCAATTATGTTTAAATCTGCTTTTGAAAAAATAAAATTTGAACCAGAAGAGGGAATGAAAGTTCTTGTTACTGGACGAATTTCTTTATACGAACAGACTGGTAACTATCAAATTTATGTCGATCACATGGAACCAGATGGGGTTGGCCAATTTTATCAAGCGTATGAACAGTTAAAAAAGAAGCTGGATGCAGAAGGACTTTTCACTGCACCAAAGAAACCGTTAGTTCAATTTCCTAAAAGAATTGCGGTTGTTACTAGTCCGAGTGGGGCCGTCATCCGTGATATTATCACGACGACTCGAAGACGGTTTCCAATTAGTCAGATTGTTCTTTTTCCGGCAATTGTGCAGGGAAATGACGCAGCGGATAACCTTGTTCAGCAAATTAATCGAATCAATGACCTCGGAACTTTTGATACAATGATTGTTGGACGAGGCGGTGGTTCAATTGAAGATTTATGGCCGTTTAATGAAGAACGAGTTGCTAGGGCAATTTTTAATAGCAAAATTCCGGTTATTTCTTCAGTTGGCCATGAGACTGATACAACGATAGCGGATCTTGTAGCTGATGTGCGAGCGGCAACACCCACAGCTGCAGCCGAATTAGCCGTTCCGGTTTTAAGTGATTTGGTTGCCAATATATTACAAATGCGGACACGGCTGGTTAGTGTGATGCAAAGTCGGCTAACGAGTGAACAACAGCGCTTGACGAAATTAAGTAGCTCTTATATTTTTCAGCAACCTGAACGACTATATCAGGGCTATAGTCAAAATGTCGATTTATTGAGAGACCGATTGAAAAGAAAAATGCAGACGCAATTAAATGGGTGGGAACACCAAATCTCATTAATACACCAGCGATTATATTCAGCGAGCCCTACAGATTCTGTACGTCGAGCAAATCAGACGCTGCGAGATTTAAACTTTAGACAAAATAGAGCTATTAAATTGGAATTGGAAAATAAGAAAAGAAAATTTACCGATTCAGTATCTCGATTAGATGCGTTAAGTCCTTTGAGAACAATGAGTCGAGGGTATGGCTACCTAACTGAAAATGGTAAAGTCTTAAAAACAACCAATGACCTTAAACTCAATCAAAAAGTCACCATTCAGTTAATCGACGGCACTGCCAAAGCGAAAATTGAGCAAATTGAAACCACTAAAGGAGAAAAATAAAATGAGTGAACAGTCAAAAGAAAAGCAGCCAACGTTTGAAGAAAAATTGGCAGATTTAGAAACAATCGTAAATCAATTAGAGCAAGGCGATGTGCCATTGGAAAGTGCCCTTGACCAATTTCAAAAAGGAGTAAATCTGAGCAAGGACCTGCAGAAGACGCTAGAAAATGCTGATCAAACATTAGCTAAATTAATGAGTGATGATGGTAAGGAAGTTGCATTTGAAAAGCCAGCTGGTGATGAGAGTCATGACTGATGCAGAATGTTTAAAAACGTTTGAAAGCAAACTAGTTCCTGAACTCAATCGCTTATTAGAACGAAAGATTGACACATCAGTGAGTCAAACTGACTTACGAAATTCGATGAGTTACTCCGTCTTAGCTGGCGGAAAACGATTAAGACCATTGCTGACTTTAGCAGTGCTATCCGTTCACGGGGTGAATATTGATGCCGATTCTTTGCAAATAGCTGGTGCACTCGAACTTTTGCATACTTACTCACTTATTCATGATGATTTACCTGCAATGGATAATGATGATTTACGCCGAGGTAAGCCAACGAACCATGTTAAGTTTGGTGCAGGAATGGCAACATTAGCGGGTGATGGACTTTTGACCTTGGCCTTTGACTGGCTAAGCAGTGCTCCCATTTCTGCAGAGAAACGGATTGAATTGGTGAGTGCTCTCTCAATTGCGGCGGGACCTCGAGGGATGGTTTCAGGTCAAGCAACTGATATTGTGGGAGTTAATAAAGATTACAATTTTGAAGAGTTAAGAAATTTACATTTACGCAAGACGGGCGCTCTCATTCACTATGCAGTCGAAGCAGGATGTATTTTGAGCGATTTAAAGGCTGCCGAAAAAGAGTCACTACTGATCTTTGCAGATAGTTTTGGCTTGGCTTTTCAAATTTATGATGATATTAACGATGTGGTCGGATCAGAAGAGAAGTTAGGCAAACGAGTCCATGTAGATGCAAGTCAGCATAAGAATACATATCCTAGCTTATTAGGAATGGAAGGTTCTTATAAGGCATTATCGACCGCAATTGATAATGGCAAGCAGGCACTCGTTAATTTAGGTCAGCAAACGGGTGTTGATTACCAACTACTAACGAGTTTCTTTAGTTATTTTGATGTGAGTGGAGAATAAAATGGAAAAACAACGAGTCGATGTACTATTAGTGAATCAGGGCCTTTTTGATACACGTGAAAAAGCAAAACGAGCGGTGATGGCTGGAGAAGTTTTAGGTAAGAATGAAGAGCGTTTGGACAAACCGGGCGTAAAAATTCCAGCCGATACAAAATTACATTTAAAAGGGAAGGTTATGCCCTATGTGAGCCGAGGTGGCTTAAAGTTAGCTAAAGCACTAAAGCAATTTAACATTAGTGTTGATGGCAAGGTGGTCTTGGATATTGGCTCATCAACAGGTGGTTTTACTGATGTTATGCTTCAAAACGGGGCCCAGCTTTCATATGCATTGGATGTCGGAAGTAATCAACTTGTGTGGAAGCTGCGCGAGGATGAGCGCGTGATTGTCATGGAGCACACGAATTTTCGCTACAGTAAGTTGGCTGATTTCACCAAAGGCCAACCTGAATTCGCGTCAATCGATGTTTCTTTTATTTCTTTAAGTCTAATTTTGCCACCATTGAAAGATATTTTAATGGAAGATGGCGAAGTTGTTGCGCTGATAAAACCTCAATTTGAAGCAGGACGCGAAAATGTTGGAAAACATGGAATTGTACGTGACCGAGGGGTTCATGAGCAAGTAATTGAAAAAATTGTTAATCTCGCAATTTCACTCGGATATAGTGTTCTAAACTTGGATTATTCGCCCATTAAGGGTGGTGAAGGCAACATCGAATTTTTAATTCATTTAAAATCGGTTGCGACTGATCCCGTAGTTGGCACAAATGTTTCGATTGAAAAGACATTAGAACGTGCTTATCAAGACTTGAATAAATAATTCAATTTTAGTATAAAATCCGCTTTCAAATGAATACCAAATGGGCTATTATGTATATATACAGCTTATTTTGGAAAGGATGATCGCATGAAGAAGCAAGATCGTCAGAAATTAATTAGACAATTGTTGAGTAATCAAGATGTCGAGCGTCAAGAAGATTTTGTGGAGCTATTAGAAAGACAAGACATCCGAGTGACGCAAGCAACCATTTCACGAGATATTAAGGAAATGCAGCTTGTAAAGGTGCCGTCTGTTTCGGGTGGCTATCATTATGCGATGCCTGTTCAAAAGAAGTTGGACACTGAAAAGAAACTTAAACGAACGCTTAGGGATGCTTTTGTTTCCTTTGCAATTCAAGATAAAAATACATTTTTAAAAGTTTTACCTGGAAATGGACCAGCAATCGCTGCTTTGATTTATCAAATGAATTATGATTTTGTTTTTGGCACGATTGGTGATGACAATACCGTATTTACTATATGTAAGAGTGATGACGATGCGGTAAGGTTTCAGGAAGCGATTAGCTTGCTACTGGAGTGAAGCATGTTGGGTCAGGTCTCTTAGTGAGATCTGGCCCATTTATTTAGACATTTATAGAACGGAGGTAGCCACTTGATACAAGCACTATCTATTAGAAATTTTGCAATTATTGAAAAATTGGACGTTGAATTTGATAAGGGAATGACCGTGCTGACAGGAGAAACAGGTGCCGGAAAATCCATCATTATTGATGCGGTGGGTTTACTTGCAGGTGGCAGAGGTTCTCAACATTTTATTCGAACGGGAGCTGATAAGGCGGTTCTACAAGGATCATTTGTTCTTCCAAAGGGAAATGTGAGTTTTACGCTCCTTGATGAACTGGGCATTGATCATGATGACCACGAAATTATTCTCCAGCGGGAGATTCATCGTAATGGTCGGAATGTTTGTCGAGTGAACAGCATGCTGGTTAACATTCAAACATTGAAACGGATTGGCGAAACACTTGTCGATATTCATGGTCAAAATGAGCATCAAGAACTTATGCAGCCAGAGAAACACATATTTATGCTTGATGAATATGCAAATGGTCAGATTGCCACTAAACTAGAAGCATATAAACAGAGCTATGAAGCCTACTCAAAGTTAAAAAAGGCCGTTGATAAACGTCGAGCCAATGAAAAGGAATGGGCACAACGTTTGGACATGCTTAAATTTCAAGTCAATGAAATTGAGGATGCACAGCTTCAGCACGGCGAAGAAGAGAAACTTAATTCTGAACGAGATCGGTTGAACAATTTTCAAAAAATAAACGAGTCGTTGAACAGAAGTTTTTCTGCGCTTGCTGGGGATGATGAAATTTCGGGTGCGCTTGATTCAGTGGGGGAAGCGATGAATGCACTCGCAAGTATTGAGGACCTGGATTCCGAATTTAAGGAGCTTTCCGGAAACGTAAATTCTGCATTTTACGCATTACAGGATGCCTCACAGGGAATTTCACGCCAAATTGACCTGTTAGAGTGGGATGACAATCGGTTAAATGAAATTGAAAAACGGTTGGCAACAATCCAAGAATTAAAGCATAAATATGGCGATTCTGAAGACCAAGTTATTAGTTACTTCGAAAAAATTTCTAAGGAACTTGCTGAGATGGAAGAAAACGAGCTTAGTGATTCTGACGTAGAAAATGACCTAATGAAAAAGCAACAGGATTTATGGACTCGCGGAATTGAATTATCTAAAATTAGAAAATCCTGTTCAAAAGATCTGGTCAAGGCCATTCATAAGCAGCTCGCAGATTTGTATATGGAAAAAACGGTTTTCGAGGTTCGATTTTCAGAACCCAAGAAAAATACTTTTTATCGAAATGGTATCGATCAGTTGGAATTTTATATTCAACCCAATCCTGGAGAAGAGATGCGCCCATTAGCGAAGATAGCGTCTGGTGGTGAACTTTCTAGGATTATGCTTGCCCTAAAAATGATTTTTTCTAGGACGCAAGGAGTCACCTCAATCATTTTTGACGAAGTAGATACAGGTGTATCTGGCCGAGTTGCACAGGCAATCGCAGAAAAAATTAGTGATATTTCACGTGAATCACAGGTTCTTTGCATTACCCATTTACCTCAGGTTGCGGCAATGAGCGACCATCACTACTTTATTGCAAAACACGTTTCAGGAGGCCGTACCGAAACAACGCTGGCTAAGCTGACGGCACAACATCGAATTGATGAAATAGCAAGAATGCTAGCAGGGGCTGAAATTACCAAATTGGCCAAACAGCATGCCAAGGAGCTGCTTGATTTGGGAGAAAAAGCTAAATCTAAGTAGCATATAAGTTTATGTCTATTGTGAGTCCTGTTACAATGTGATTAAGTCAAATCGCAGTCATTTGCGGGTTAGGAGTGATGTGCCTTGCTATTAAAAATGGAGCACCTTTCTAAAGTTTATCCAGGTAAAAAAGAAGTTTTGTCTGATTTTAACCTTGACGTTAATAAGGGCGAATTTATATGTTTGATTGGAACATCGGGATCTGGTAAGACAACAGTTATGCGGATGATTAATAGAATGCTAAATCAAACTGAAGGTTCTATTTTGATTAACGATGAGGATATTAGCAAAATGGATCCGGTAAAACTGCGCCGGAAAATTGGCTATGTTATCCAAAATGTCGGATTAATGCCGCATATGACGATTCGGGAAAATATTACATTAGTGCCAAAACTGCTTAAGTGGTCGGAAGACAAACGTAATGAACGCGCGAAGGAAATGCTTAAGCTTGTCGAAATGCCGGAAGAAATGCTAGATAGATATCCGTCCGAGCTATCTGGTGGGCAGCAGCAACGAATTGGCGTTGTGCGAGCTTTAGCAGCGGATCAAGATATCATTTTGATGGATGAGCCCTTTGGTGCTTTGGATCCAATTACCCGTGACTCACTACAAACGCTAGTTAAAGACTTGCAGGTTCGTTTGAATAAAACGTTCATTTTTGTGACTCACGATATGGATGAAGCTTTAAGATTAGCAACGCGGATTGTCATTATGAGCCATGGTAAACAGGTTCAGACTGATTCTCCAGATAACATATTGCGTCATCCGGCGAATGAATTTGTCAAAGAGCTGATTGGAAAAGATCGCCTCATTCAAGCACGACCAAGCATTACAACGGTTGGCCAAATTATGCTGAAAGACCCAGTTGCAATTACCCCCGGTAAATCATTAATTCAAGCAATTCAATTGATGCATGATCGCCGAGTTGATTCACTATTAGTGACAGACGACGCTGGAATATTGAAGGGCCGAATTGATGTTGAAAGTGTCGACTATTCCTTTAACACGGCAACAAGTGTTGGAGATATTATGGACACGGATGTCTTTACGGTGGACTCAGATTCGCTGATTAGGGATACTGTCGGTCGGATTTTGAAACGTGGTTTTAAGAATATTCCCGTTGTTGATGACAATCATAAATTGGTTGGAATTGTTACCCGGGCAGCGTTGGTAGACATCGTGTATGACGCGCTTTACGGGGAGGCTCATGCTGAGCAAAATCATCCATCTACCGGTACTTCGGATTCGAAGAAGGTTGGTGATGACGAATGATGGCGTTCTTCCAACAATACGGCGGTCAACTACTGTTGAAAATTTGGCAGCATATCTATATTTCTGGTATTTCGCTTGCGTTAGGTGCCATTGTTGCGGTTCCCCTAGGTATTTTGTTAACACGTCTAAAAAAGGGGGCTGGCATAATCATTGGTTTTGCAAGTGTTCTACAAACAGTTCCTGCGATGGCACTACTTGCGCTGATGATTCCCGTATTTGGAATCGGTATAAAGCCCGCCATTGTTGCACTCTTTATCTACTCGTTACTGCCCATTTTACGGAACACTTATCTTGGTATGATGAATGTAAATGACACGATAAAAGATGCTGCAAAGGGAATGGGTATGACTAATTTTCAGTCAATGATGAAGGTTGAATTACCAATGGCTGCGCCAGTTATCATGTCCGGAATACGATTGTCTGCAACCTACGTCATTGCGTGGGCCGCTCTAGCATCTTATATAGGGGCTGGCGGTTTAGGAGATTTTATTTTCAACGGACTTAATCTTTATCAATCTGACTTAATTTTTGGCGGTTCTATTCCGGTCATTATGCTCGCACTGATCACTGATTATTTACTTGGTAGAGTGGAGGCTCTGGTCACGCCACGAACGGAAAGCGAATAGGAGGGACTCAATTGAAAATTTCAAAAAGATTCTTCAAGTTTTTAATTGTTTGTGCTGGCATGATTCTATTGCTGACTGGTTGTGGATTCCCTGGCTTAGGTGGAAACCAAAAGGAAACGGTTAAAGTTGCTTCAATGACCACCACCGAGCAGCAGATCATGACCTACATGGTAAAGGGCATGATTGAGCATTATTCAAATCTGAACGTTGAGATTGTTAATAATTTAGGATCGGCTTCGGTGTCTTTAAACGCAATGAAACGTGGCGATGCGGATATTTCTGCTGTGCGTTATAACGGAACTGATTTGACAACGGTTTTGGGGAATAATGCCGAAAAAGATCCAACGGTCGTTGCTAAGAAGGTAAAACAAGAATTTAAGGATCGATTTCACATGACCTATTTTAAGAGCTATGGATTCGCGGACACTTATGCATTCATGGTTACTCAAAAATACGCGAAGGAACACAATCTGCAAACCATTAGTGATTTGAAAAAAATCGCTCCTGAAATGACAGTTGGGATTGATCAGAGTTGGTTGAATCGTAAGGGTGATGGCTACTCAGGCTTTAAAAAAGAGTATCAAATGGATTTTGGAAAAATTTATCCAATGCAGATTGGGTTAGTTTATGATGCACTACAGGCTGGAAAGATGGATTCGGTTTTAGGATATTCGACTGACGGCCGAATTGGAAGTTACGATCTTAAAATATTAAAAGATGATCGACAATTTTTCCCACCATATGATGCTTCACCAGTTGCAACTGATGCCATCTTAAAAAAGCATCCTGAATTACGCCCAATATTGAACCGGATGGTGGGCAAAATTTCACTAAAAACAATCCAAAAGTTGAACTATCGAGTTGATGATAACTTAGAGGAACCGCAAGCAGTCGCAAATGAGTATTTAAAAGCACATGACTACTTCAAAGGGAGTGATAGTTGATGAAAAACTTAAATTTATTGGATCAATTAATCTACTACTTTTCTCATAATGGACTTTATGTTTTAAATCAATTTAATCGAACTTTCCTGATTGCAATTTATGGTGTGATTTTTGCAGCCGTTATTGGAATTCCAATTGGCATTTGGACGGCTAAATATCGGAAACTAAGTCCAATCGTCATCGGAATTGCCAATGTGATTCAAACAGTTCCATCCCTTGCAATGTTATCAATCATCATGTTGGGTCTTGGACTTGGTGTCAATACCGTGATTATGACGGTGTTTCTGTATGCGTTACTCCCAATTATTAAAAATACTTACACGGGAATGGTCAATGTTGATCCGGACGTGCTCGATTCTGGGAAGGGCATGGGCATGACAACTTTTCAGTTGTTATATTTAGTTGAATTACCACTTTCGTTATCGGTTATCATGGCCGGCATCCGAAATGCATTGGTTCTAGGAATAGGGATCACAGCCATTGGCTCTTTCGTTGGTGCTGGTGGATTAGGTGATATCATTATTCGAGGAAGTAATGCGACTAATGGTGGTGCCATTATATTAGCGGGTGCATTACCGACTGCATTAATGGCCATCATTTCTGATGCAGTATTAGCTTTCTTTGAGAAAAAATTTGATCCAAGCAAAAAAAAGGCGACAAAATAAAGGACTAGTAATCATTGTAAGAACAATGACTGCTGGTCCTTTTTACATCGCAGTTAGGTAGAAGTTTTTTAAAGCGCAGAAATGTATCGAATTCGATTCGTAAAAATAATTTTAGTAAGGTTGGATTGCGGATTTTGAATGAGGAGTTGATGCTCTGGTCCGTTTTTTAAAACACCGGTAACTACTTCAATTTGGCCATTCTGAGCATCAACTTATAAGGTAACGGGTTTGCGACTCGTAACAGAAGCACTGATAAACAACTTTTGTTGAAATGCTGGCATCCGTGTTTGCTTTTCTAATAGGTAATCTTGCGGAGTTAAACTGAAGAATTGTTGATATCGATTAGTAAGTTGTTCCGTTAAGTTTTTTATTGCTGAAATTTGTGCAGCCATTGAATATCACCTCGAACGTTTGTTTGTATTTCTATTATACGAACAAATGTTCCAAAAAGCAATACCCTTTATTTTTTATTTTTGCATGGCTAAAATTTGGTTGGGACTTGCAGAAATGAATAAAAAGGCGCAGAATGTACTATTATAAACCTTAAAAGGGGATTCAACATAAATGGCAAAACGTGGTATGTTAATTGTGCTTTCTGGTCCTTCAGGAGTTGGTAAAGGAACTGTCAGAAAAGCACTGTTTGATGCAGGTGACACAGACTTTCAATATTCAATCTCCATGACGACTCGAAAGCCACGCGATGGCGAAAAAGATGGCATTGATTATTTCTTTGTTTCCAAGGAGCAGTTCGAAGATAACATTCAGAATGGAAAAATGTTAGAATATGCTAAGTACGTTGACAATTATTACGGGACACCAATTGATTACGTTAATGCGACGCTTGACTCGGGCAAAGATGTTTTCCTAGAAATTGAGGTAAATGGCGCGATGCAAGTTCGTGCAAATTGCCCAGATGCTGTATTTGTTTTCTTAACGCCGCCTGATTTAGTTGAACTAAAACATCGTCTTGTTGGACGAGGTACGGACGATATGGAAGTTATCAACAAGCGTATTAAAAAGGCGGTCGGTGAAATCGGAATGATGCGGAACTATGATTACGCAGTTGTTAACGATGAAGTACAAAATGCAGTAGACCGAATTCGTTCAATTATTAATAGTGAACGGTTGAGAGTTACAAGAGTGATGCCAGATTACGAACAAATGTTAGGAGAAGATTAATTATGTTATTATACCCATCAGTAGATGATTTGTTAAAAAAAGTTAACTCAAGATATTCACTTATTATGTTGGCAAGCAAGCGGGCACATGAGCTTGATGCTGGTGCTACCCCATTACTTTCAAGCTACGAATCGCCCAAAACTATTGGTCGTGCACTTGAAGAAATTGCAGCCGGAGTTGTATCGATAGATGCAGAAAAAACGAAAGCTAACAAAAGTAAATAATGACTGAAGCAGGACCATGAAAATGGTGCTGCTTTTTTATTCGTTTAAATACATAAAAATTGGTACAATGGAGCAAGCAAGAAACTAATTTTTGGGGGCACTAAAATGCAAAAGAACAAACACATTACTTTGTACGTATCAGGGAGTATTGCTGCCTATAAATCTGCAACGTTAGTTCGGTTACTGGTTAAAAGTGGCGCAGAAGTGAGAGTTGTTCTAACCGAAGCGGCCCAGAAATTTATCACGCCGTTAACATTTGAAGTATTAAGCAAGCAGTCTGTCATAACGGATGCTTTTGATTCTCAAGAGGATTTTGTGCCACACATCGAATTAGCTGACTGGACTGACTTAGCAATTGTTGCGCCAGCAAGTGCGGATCTGATTGGTAAACTTGCAAACGGGTTAGCGGATGATATGGCAAGTTTGACACTGTTGGCTACAACGGCACCTAAAATAATTGCGCCGGCTATGAACGAACACATGCTGAATAATCCTGCGACTGTTAGAAATATTCGACAATTGCATCATGATGGTGCGCTTTTTGTCGATTCTGGTTATGGATTTTTGGCGGAAGGCTATTCAGGTCAAGGCCGAATGGCTGAGCCGGAACAAATTTTTGCCGCGGTAGATGCTGGGCTGGGTGTTGTTCAACAAGGATTAAAAAATAAAAAAGTTTTGATTACTGCTGGAGGTACCCGTGAATTAATTGATCCAGTTCGGTTTATTGGGAATAAATCATCTGGAAAAATGGGATATGCAATCGCGCAGTCTGCAATTAATGCGGGTGCCCAAGTGACGTTGGTAACTGGAAAGACGAATTTACAACCTCCACTTGGCGCAAAGGTTATTCATGTCATTTCGACCAAAGAAATGGCTGATGCAGTGGCGGAGAACTTCGAACAGTCAGACGCTTTGATTATGGCTGCAGCAGTTGCCGATTTTATGCCTGAAAATTATGTGGATCAAAAAATAAAAAAACAGGCCGAAGATGATGGCCTCACACTCAAATTAAAGAAAACAGTGGACATTATTAAAACAATTGGTGGCCAAAAACATGCTGGTCAAATCGTTGTTGGCTTTGCTGCTGAAACTCAAAATCTTTTAAATAATGCAAACAAGAAACTCAATGATAAACGGATGGATATGCTAGTTGCAAATAATGTTTCAAATGACAAAATCGGGTTTAACAGCGATGACAACCAGGTCACTTTTTTGCTACCAGGACAAGAGCCGGAACAGACACCAATAATGACCAAACACGCTATCGCAAATATGTTAGTTGATAAAATTTCACATTTATTCAATGAGTAGGAGACGAGTTATTTAATGGAACAAATTGCAAAGGTAATTGTTGATGTGCCAACAATGCAGACAAATAGTCCATATAGCTATCTGATTCCTCAAGAATTTTTAAACCAGATTCAAGTCGGAATGCGAGTAATTGTCTCATTTGGTAAGGGCAATCGGAAGGTCCAAGGAATGGTTGTTGGCATTGATGATGACAAAAGCTTTGATGGAAAATTAAAAGAGATTGATTCTATTATGGATTTACAACCGGTGTTAAACACTGAACTCTTGAAGTTGTCAGGTTATTTAGCAGAGTCAACCTTTTCCTTTGCAATTACTTGTATTCAGACTATTTTACCTAATGCATTAAAGGTTAAATATGAAAAAGAATTGGTTCCAGCTACGACAATAAACGATGCTGATAAAGCACAAATTTTTGGTGGACAAAAGCGATTACTTTTTGAAAGTGATCAATTAACAACACAACAACTTAGCCGACTTTTAAAACTCAAAAAAGCAAACCAAATAAAAATAAATTATCTCGTTCAAGATCGGGCCAAAGCTAAAACAGAAATTCAAATTAAGCGGACTCCCAATGTTAGTTTTCTAAGAGAAGAATTTGATTCGATTCGAAAAGGGGCTGTCCAGCAGGAACGTCTTTTGAACTACCTCGTTAGTATGGGGGAAAAACAAGTTAGTCAATCTGACCTGATTGAAGCAGCAGATGTTTCGAGTGCCACTATTAAGTCTGGCGAGAAAAAGAAGTGGCTAACTCGCAGTCGTGTTGAAGTCTTACGAGATCCCTTTAAGCACGAAGTCACTCGTACTCAACCACTTAAGTTACAACCAGATCAACAAAATGCTGTTGATGCAATTTCTGAAAAAATTAATCATTCAGAGTATTCACCGTTTTTGCTAGAAGGGGTTACTGGTAGTGGTAAAACCGAAGTTTATCTTCAAAGTATGGCTCAAGCACTAAGTGAGAATAAGACCGCGTTGATGCTGGTCCCTGAAATATCGTTAACACCACAAATGGTTAATCGAGTGAAAGCGCGATTTGGGCATCAGGTAGCAGTTCTTCACAGTGGTCTTTCAGATGGTGAAAAGTATGATGAATGGCGCCGAATTGAGCGTGGGGACGCAAAAGTTGTCGTTGGCGCTCGTTCGGCAGTATTTGCACCTCTTAATAACATTGGGATTATTATCATGGATGAAGAGCATGAAACAAGTTATAAACAAGACGAGAGCCCAAGATATCATGCACGCGATGTTGCTTTGTGGCGAGGTAAATACCATGGCTGCCCAGTTGTCCTAGGTTCGGCAACGCCATCCCTAGAAACTCGTGCTCGAGCTGAGAAGGGTCTGGTTACTCGGTTACTTTTACCAAATCGAATCAACCATCAGTCCTTACCCGCAGTTTCAGTTGTTGATATGAAGAATGAAATTAGTCAGCACAAAGAGAGCAACTTTTCGACGGAATTGCTGGACGCGATTAAACTGAGAATTCAGCGTAAAGAGCAGATTGTCCTGATGTTGAATCGGCGAGGGTACTCGTCCTTTATTATGTGTCGAGATTGCGGCTTTGTTTTGATGTGTCCCAACTGCGATATTTCGTTGACGCTTCACATGGATACGCACTCAATGAAATGTCACTATTGTGGACATGAAGAGGCGATACCAAAAATTTGTCCAAACTGTCAGAGCCACAAGATTCGGTATTATGGAACGGGCACTCAAAAAGTAGAAACCGAATTAAAGGAACTTCTACCAGATGCACGAGTTATTCGGATGGATGTTGATACGACTAGACGTAAGGGTGCCCATGAAAAACTTTTGGATGAATTTGGCAACCATGAAGGGGATATCTTATTAGGCACCCAGATGATTGCTAAAGGACTGGACTTTCCTAACGTGACATTGGTGGGCGTATTAAATGCTGATACGTCGCTAGGGATTCCGGATTATCATTCAAGTGAACGAACCTTCCAATTGTTAACTCAGGTCAGTGGTCGAGCAGGCCGAGCGGAAAAAGCAGGTCAGGTCATTATTCAAACGTTTAATCCGGACCATTATGCCATTCAATTGGCAAAATCTCAGAATTACGAGCAATTCTTTGCCTATGAAATGAAAATTCGTCATGAAAGTAACTATCCACCATACTATTATGCGGTTCAAATCACGACAAATGCTGCAACTGAGGCCGAAGCAGCTAAACTAATGTTTAAGATAGCAAAGCAGGCAAGAGAAGTCCTTTCTGATCAGGCAATTGTTCTTGGTCCAACACCACAAACTATTGCTCGAATTAAAAAACGCTATTATTACCAACTCATTATTAAGTATAAAAAGGAACCACAACTGAATGAACTGTTGACGAAGGTTCTTAAAAATTCACAGAAATTAGGTAGAAATGCCGCAAAGGTTAGTATTAATCCCAACCCAGTTAGCTTTATGTAATTAAATACGGAAAGAAGTTTTGTAAAATGAAGTCCATTGTATTCATGGGAACACCAGAGTTCGCAGTGCCAATTCTAAAAAGCTTAATAGCAAATGACAACTACGATGTGATTGCAGCAGTGACTCAACCAGATCGAAAAGTCGGTAGGAAACACATTTTGACTGGTTCACCTGTCAAACAAGCAGCTGTTGAAGCAGGAGTTAAAGTTTATCAACCAGAAAAAATTAGTGGTAGCGATGAAATGGCTGAATTAATGAGTTTGAACGCCGATTTCATTGTGACTGCAGCGTTCGGTCAATTTTTGCCAACCAAATTATTGAAATCGGTGAAATTGGCCGCTATTAATGTCCATGCCTCACTTTTGCCAAAGTATCGAGGCGGCGCTCCCGTCCACTATGCTATTTTGAAGGGTGACCAGGAAACGGGCGTCTCAATCATCTATATGATTAAAAAAATGGATGCTGGGGATGTGATTTCTCAGGCGCGAATTCCAATTGAAAAGACGGATGACGTTGGAAGTATGTTTGATAAATTAAGTTTGTTGGGAAGAGACTTACTATTGCAGACGATGCCATCCCTCATCGATGGCACTGCTACGCCCCAACCTCAGGATGAAGAAAAGGTTACTTTTGCTCCAACAATCAAGCCAGAAGAAGAGCAGGTAGATATTAACTTGCCAGCCAGGCTTGTGGATGCCAAGGTTAGAGGGCTTCGACCATTTCCAGTTTCTTACGTTATGTTAGATGGCGTTCGAACTAAATTGTGGGGGGTCGAGGTGTTGGATGAAACGACAAGCTTGGACCCCGGACATGTTGTTCGTCGAACGAAACATGAACTTGTGATTGCCACCGGCCAAAATGGTGTGATTAGTCTTAAAAAGCTCCAACCAGCTGGGAAACCTCAGCAAAGTATCACTGATTTCTTAAATGGCTCAAGAGATAAATTCAATGAAAATGAAAAGGTGATTGATTAATGGATATCGAAAATAATCCACGAAATTTAGCAGTGACAGTTCTTTCGAAAGTGAAAACTGGCGCATATTCAAATCTCCAACTTAATAATGTCATCAATGATCATACCCTAATTCCAGCTGACGTTAACCTACTAACGACAATCGTTTATGGGGTTGTTCAGCATCGTTTAACTTTGGACTTTTACTTAGCACCATTTCTTAAGAATCCCGATAAGGTCGAACCTTGGGTCAGAGAATTACTCTACACTGCGTTATTTCAGGAGCTCTATCTAGATCGAATTCCTAAACGGGCGATTTTTAACGAAACAATTGAAATTGCTAAACAGCGAGGACATGAGGGTATTCGACGATTTGTAACTGGCGTTTTGCACCAAATGGATCGTACCGGATTACCAGATGTTGCGACGATAAAAGATCCAATTGAACGGCTAGTAGTGACCTACTCGGTTCCTAAATGGTTTATTAATGCACTAATCGACCAGCGAGGAGAAGAAAAAGCGCTGTCGATTCTTTCAAAAATTAATCAACCTGCTAACCAGTCGATTCGGGTGAATACCGTTGAACTTTCTCTAGATGATGCAGTTCGTCGTTTAACGGAAGAGGGCTTTGAAGTAAGAGAGAGTATCGTTTCGGGGACAGGTTTAGTTGTGTCTGGACAACCTGCCAATCAGTCGACCTTATTCAAAAACGGTCAAGTGACGATTCAGGATGAAAGTGCCATGCTGCCAGCAGAGTCAATGCAACTGGATGATCAGATGTGGGTTCTCGATGCTTGTGCTGCACCAGGCGGAAAAACAACTCAAATTGCCACGTATTTAAGCCCTGAAAAAGGTGGAAAAGTCACTGCGTTAGACATTCATCCCCACAAGATTAAGTTGATTAATCAGAATGCCAAACGGCTGCACGTTCAAGATCAAATTGAAGCCGTTCAACTGGATGCTAGAAAAGTTGATGAAAAATTTGATGATGAAACTTTTGATAGAATTTTAGTAGATGCGCCATGCTCCGGTCTAGGCTTGATCAGACGTAAGCCTGAAATTCGATATGAGAAAAGTTTGTCGGACAGTCAACACTTACAAAAGGTTCAGTTAGATATTTTGAACGGCGTTGCGCCTAAGTTAAAAACAGATGGCATTTTAGTGTACAGTACGTGTACAATCTTAGATGAGGAAAATAAAGACGTTTATACCGAATTTTTACGCCAAAATTCTAATTTTAGATCAGTGAAGGTTAAGACGGATAAGAACCTTAAGCTCGATAGAAAAACGGACTATCTGGAAATATTCCCAGATGATTTTGATTCCGACGGTTTTTTCATTAGTGCATTTCAAAAAGTAAAATGATTGGGGGAGATCCTGTGGAAGTTGCATATCAAACTGCGATAGGGAAAAAACGAACTGAAAACCAAGATTATGTCAGTGTATTTCGAAATCAAGCTGATCAACAATTAGCGATTATTGCTGATGGTATTGGTGGAAATCGTGGTGGGGATGTCGCTTCTGCTATGGCTGTCTCACACATTGGCTTTCTTTTCGAAGCGACTAAGTTCGATGAATATCAAGATGTTGAAAAATGGCTAAGAAAAAATGTTCAGGACGAGAATAATTCAATTATTGAAAAGTCTCATCAATATGATGATTTGCAGGGGATGGGAACAACTATCGCTTTGACCGTTTTGTTAAAGAAGCGAATGATTTTTGCTAATATTGGTGATAGTCGTGGGTATTTACTTCGGGATTTTGAACTGCATCAAATAACGGAAGATCATTCCTTAGTAAATGAGCTTGTAAAACGTGGCGAGCTAAGCAAAAAAGAAGCAATCAATCATCCTCAAAAAAACGTGATTATTCGTACATTGGGGATTTCTTCAGATGCTGACTTAGATACATACACGTTGCCCCTTGAACCAGGGGATCAAATTTTGCTTTGTACGGATGGCCTAACAAACATGGTTTCTGATGCTGACATCCAGAAAACACTATTGCAAAACATTTCAGCAACCGAAAAATGTCAACAGCTAGTCGATCAAGCAAACACAGCTGGTGGCCTGGATAATATTACCGTCCTCATTTATCAAGACGATGAGGAGGTGACTAATTAATGCGAGAAAATTATGTATTAAATGGTCGCTATCGAATTCTACATTCACTTGGTGAAGGCGGAATGGCTAACGTTTATCTGGCGCATGATCTTATTTTGGATCGGGATGTCGCGGTGAAGTTGCTAAGGCTTGATTTGCGTGATGATCCCAAGACAAATAAACGATTTCAACGGGAAGCACTTGCAGCAACTGAACTTGTAAATCCTAACATTGTGAGTGTTTATGACGTTGGTGAAGAAAATGGCATGAACTACCTTGTAATGGAATATGTTAGCGGAATGGATTTGAAGAATTATATTAAGGTGAATTTTCCAATTCCGTATCAAGAAGTTATCAATATTCTTGAACAAGTTTTGTCTGCCGTCCAAGTGGCTCATGATCATGATATTATCCATCGTGATTTGAAGCCTCAGAATATTTTAGTGGATAAAAATGGTCAAGTAAAAATTACCGATTTTGGGATTGCCATTGCACTTTCTGAGCACTCCCTAACTCAAACCAACACCGTTTTAGGATCCGTGCATTATTTATCACCTGAGCAAGCTCATGGTGGCATGGCCACAAAAAAGTCTGATATCTATTCACTTGGAATAATTCTTTACGAAATGCTGACTGGCAAGGTTCCTTTTGATGGCGAGACTGCCGTTTCAATTGCAATCAAACATTACCAAGAGGATGTGCCATCGGTTAGAGATGTTGATCCAAGGATTCCTCAGGCACTTGAAAATGTCGTGTTGAAGGCAACCGCAAAGCAACCTGAAAATCGCTATGAAAGTTCTCAAGAAATGGGAGAGGATCTCTTAACATCGCTCTCTGATAAGCGAGCAAATGAACCTAAATTTATTCCGCATTCTAACGATTTAGGCGAAACAAAAGTAATGCCAATGGCGGACATTAAAAATGGCATTAATCAGGCGAGTCCTGATGAGGATTCAGAAAGTAAAAATAAGAAGCCTAAAACCCGAAAGAAAAAGCATCAAAAATTACGATATGCCCTTCTAGTGATTGGATTCCTTTTTGTTTTAATGTTTGGTCTAATCACTTGGGCCAATCAGACCCAAATGATTGAGGTACCTGATGTGACCGAAATGTCTGAGCAAACAGCGACACGAAAAATTGAGGCTGCCAGTTTGACGGTTGGCTCTGTATCACATAAACCAAGCAATTCCGTGAAGAAAGATCGAATTATCAAAACCAATCCAAGATACGGATTTAAGGTTAAGAAGAATCATAAAGTAAACCTCATGATTAGTTCAGGGGTTAAGAAAACCACTTTTAGAAACTATCGTGGGATGCAGTATAAGGCAGTTGCTAGAAATTTAAGGGCAAAAGGATTTACCGTCATCAGACAGAATAATTCCTCGGATAGCTTATCTGCGGGTCAAATTATGGAGCAGGACATTGCGTCTGGGAAAAAGGTCGTTGCCAAAAATACGACCGTGACGTTTACTGTTTCTACTGGTCAAAAGCAGATTACGCTTGAAAATTTAACCGGCAAAACAAAGAAGCAGATTAATGATTACGCAAGTGAGAATTCAATCAACGTCTACTATAGCTACGAATATAGTGATACCGTCGATAAAAATAAGGCAATTTCTCAAGATCCGATTGCTGGAACGACGATTAAACAAGGATCAAACGTAAAAATCAGCCTATCACGAGGTAAACAGACTGATGACAGTGATTCTACAGATCAATTTAATGTAAAATTGACGATTCCGTTCAAAGGAACCGACAGTAGTTCATCCGTCACTTCTGATAATTCAAGTAGTGCTGAATCAATTGGGGAAAATATTATCTATGTCTATTTAAAGGATAGTACCCATACCTATAAGACAGTGTATCGACAGTTAACGATTACCAAGAGCACGTCCATCACGTTACCTTTTACCCTTAAGAGTGGTAAATCAGGTGGTTACAAGGTGGTTAGGGATGGACAGACCATTATGAGTGATAATGGCGTCACTAAAGATAACCACTAGTTGCAATTAATCCTGAAAAGATAGTCAAAGTCTTTTATAATTAAGAGGTAAATCGAAATTGAAGGGGATGACTGCTTGAACCTAGGACAGATTCACCAGTCTCTGAGTGGCTTTTATGATGTAATGGACGAAAATGGCACGTTACATCGAACGAGAGCCCGCGGAAACTTTAGAAACAGGAACATTACACCATTAGTTGGTGATTGGGTTGAATTTGATGATACTGGTAAATATATTTTAAAAATTAGAGAACGAAAAAATTCTTTAGTTCGTCCACCTATCTCAAATATTGACCAAGCCATTGTGACAACTGCAGCTGCACAACCAGCATTTTCTACCAATCTTTTAGATCGACAACTTATTACCCTAGAAATTGCGAACATTCGTCCCGTTATTTATTTCACGAAGACAGATTTAGTCGATGACTCGGAATATGAAGCCATTGCAATTTTGGCAGAATACTATCGAAAGATTGGGTATCCAACCTTTTTAGCGCGGACACCATTTGAAAAAGATCAACTAAATCAATTGATAAAGGTGTTAGCTAATAAGGAAAGTGTCATCATGGGTCAAACCGGTGCAGGAAAATCAACGCTACTCAATCATTTAGCACCTGAGTTAGCGTTGAAGACTGGTGAGATTTCTAAAGCTCTAAATCGAGGCAAACATACAACCCGTAAAGTGGGATTACTGCAGGTTGGAGAAGGCTTGATCGCGGATACACCTGGATTCTCTTCCTATGATTTAATGAAGACTTCCGCCATTGATCTGACGAAATACTTACCGGAATTTGTTGAAATTGGTACTAATTGTCGTTTCAGAGGTTGTGTTCACGTGAACGAACCAGGTTGTGCTGTTAAGGCCGCTGTCGATGAGGGTGAGATTGTTCAAAGTCGGTATGATAATTATCTTCAACTCTATACAATGTTAAAAAATCAAAAACCAAATTATAAGAAATGAGGAATTATAATGATTAAGGTAGCACCTTCAATTTTAAGCGCAGATTATGTTAATTTACAAAAGGATATTGAAAAGGTCGAAAAAGCGGGCGCAGAGGTCTTGCATATCGATATTATGGACGGTCAGTTCGTGCCAGCTTTGTCATATGGACCTGGTTGGGTTAAAGCAATTCGTCCCATTAGCAAAATGGTCCTAGATGTTCACATGATGGTTCAAAACCCAGAACGTTACATCGACGATTTTGCCGAAGCCGGCGCCGATATCATTGGCGTTCACGTTGAAGCCACTGCCCATATTCATCGCGCTTTACAAATGATTAAAAACGCCGGTGTAAAAGCTGAAGTTGTTATTAATCCAGGGACACCAGTTTCATTAATTGAACCTCTATTACCAATGGTTGACCAAGTATTGGTAATGACCGTGAATCCTGGATTTGGTGGCCAGAAATTCCTACCAGAAACGATTAAGAAAATTGCCAAATTAGATCAATTGAAACAAATTGAGGGTTACGACTTCGATATCGAAATTGATGGTGGTGTAAACGATAAGACGGTTGTTGAATGTGCTAAAGCTGGTGCAACAGTTGCCGTAGCAGGTTCATATGTATTTAACGCAGAAGATCCAGCTGCTAGAGTTCAAGCAATTAAAGACGCCACGAAGTAATTGGCATGAAAATTTTAAATTTATTAGTTGGGGGACCAATTGAGAATTGGCCTCAAGAACTCAAAGAGAACACAATTGAAGGTCCCTGGATTGGTGTGGATCGTGGTAGTTTACGTTTGCTTGAACGTGGAATTACGCCAATCGTTGCGATTGGTGATTATGATTCGATGGGGACTCAAGAGTTTCAGACCGTTAAGGAACGGGTAAAGGATATTCGCCGAGCGATTCCAGAAAAAGACGAAACCGATACTGAATTAGCAGTTACGGTGGCACTTAATGAGTTTGAAACTGATCGATTGGACATTTATGGGGCGACGGGCGGCCGATTAGATCACTTCCTTGCAAATCTCTTCCTTGTATTGAAAGATCGGTATCGCAGCAGTGCACCCAAGATTCGATTCATTGATAGAGCGAATACCATTACTTTTTATTTGCCCGGAGAATATGAAATTTTAAAGGAACCAGATAAAAAGTATTTAGCATTCATCCCCTTAACGCCGATTAATCACTTGACCCTAGTAGATGAAAAATATCGATTGGGGCACGCAAAGGTCCTATATCCAATTTCCTATGCAAGTAATGAATTTGTAGGGGAAAAGGGACATTTCCAATTTGACTCAGGTGTGATGTGTGTCATTCAAAGTAAAGATGTTAAATAAAAAAAGCGCCAGTACATTAAGTACTGACGCTTTTTTATTTGACTCAAGTTTAAATTAAACTCGAGTAACTTTACCTGATTTAAGTGTTCTAGCTGAAACCCAAACACGTTTAGGCTTACCATCAACTAAAATCTGAACCTTTTGTAAGTTTGGCTTCCACGCACGTCGTGATGAGTTCAAAGCGTGTGAACGCTTGTTACCAAAACGAGTCCGTTTGCCATTAAAAAAGTCTTTAGCCATGACTGAAGAATCCTCCTTTACGGATTTAAATAAAATCTCAATTTGCTCACTTAGATAATTTAGCATATAAAGGCTGGTAATGCAATAGAATTCTTTCAAGTAATTTTACTTGACAGTGAATTTTATTCAGGCAAAAGGAATTTTTAATTGAAATTTATGACGCGGGTTTCACTTATTTTTCTTTTCTAAACGGTTGTAGTAACATTACTATCGATATACATTTTGAAATCAATCAAGGAGGCTGTTTTTCATGGCCGTTAAAATAAAAACGCAAAACGGAACAATTAATATTACAAACGATGTCATAGCGACAGTTGTTGGTGGCGCTGCGACTGATAGTTATGGTGTCGTTGGTATGGCAAGCAAGAATCAAATTCGCGATAACGTTAACGTTATTTTACGCCGCGAAAATTATGCAAAAGGTGTTGTCGTCCATCAGGAAGATAATGGCATCTCGATTGAAGTAAATTTAATTGTAAGCTATGGCTCGAAAATATCTGAGGTTTCCAAGGCAGTTCAGTCGAAAGTTAAGTATAACTTAGAGACGATGCTTGGTGTAACCGCTAATTCAGTAAACGTTATTGTTCAAGGTGTAAAGGTCATTAGCGATTAAGCTTTTTGGGAAACCGAGGGGGATTATTTAGTTGATAGTAACAGAGAAAATTACAAACCATGAATTCGGTAAAATGGTCCAAGCTGCTTCAACAGTTTTGAATCAGAACGCCGAATTTATTAATTCATTAAACGTTTTTCCGGTACCGGATGGAGACACTGGTACTAATATGAGTCTATCTCTCGCCAGCGGTCTTAAGTACGAACGCGAAGAGACGAGTGATTCTGTAGGTAAATTATCAGTAGCGTTAGCTAAGGGACTGTTGATGGGGGCACGTGGTAATTCTGGCGTGATTCTTTCACAAATTTTTAGAGGCTTTTCGAAGAGTATTGAAGAAAAACCTTCTTTAGATGCCCAAGATTTAGCTGAAGCTCTTTCGGCAGGCGCTGAGACTGCGTATAAGGCGGTTATGAAGCCTACAGAGGGAACTATCCTCACAGTTGTTCGGGAGGCTGCTCAAGCGGCTAGAAACGAAGCAAACGAGGGCGGTAGTGTTGTCACAGTTATGGACAAGGCTTCGGAGGCTGCAAAAGTTGCGTTAGCTTCTACACCAGATTTACTCCCTGTTTTAAAACAAGTCGGGGTTGTCGATTCTGGTGGACAAGGTTTAGCCTTTGTTCTAAGTGCATTTGATGACATCTTAAACGGCCGAGAAATTTCCGAGGACCAACAACATCAACCCGATAATACCGAAATGGATGAGATGATTGATGCAGAACATCATCGAAGTGTTCAAGGAAAACTTAATCCGGATGATATTGTCTATGGTTACTGTACAGAAATTATGGTCAGAATTGGTAAAGGTAAAGAAGTCGATCATAAATTTGATTACGACACGTTCTATAAGTATCTAGCCGATTTAGGAGATTCATTGTTAGTTGTAAATGACGATGAGGTTGTTAAGGTCCATGTTCACACTGAGCATCCTGGAAAAGTGATGGCATGGGGTCAAAGTTTCGGTGATTTAGCGAAGGTTAAAGTCGATAATATGCGACTTCAACAGGAAACAATCATTGAAAATGATGCAGAAGAGGCCGCTTCTGAGGCTAAAGCTTCTGAGAATATTCCAGAGACTGCTATCATTGCGGTTGCTTCGGGTGAAGGAATCCAAACGCTATTTAAGAGCTTAGGCGTTACCCATATTATTAGTGGGGGTCAAACCATGAACCCAAGTACCGAAGATATTGTTAATGCCATTAATGATAGTCAAGCAAAAGAAGCTATTATTTTGCCAAACAACAAGAATATTTTCCTATCTGCTGAACAGGCTGCTGAAGTTGCAGATATTCCAACAAAGGTAGTTCACAGCAGAAGTATTTCACAAGGAATGACTGCTCTTCTTGGATTTAACCCCGAAAGTGATTTGGATGGTAACACGGCCTCGATGGAAGAGAATTTGAGTACCGTGAAGAGTGGTGAGGTGACCCACGCTATTCGCGATACTGAATTAGACGGCATCCAGATTAAAAAGGGTGACTTCATGGGAATCGTTGATGGAAAAATTAAAGTAACTAGACCAGATATGATTGATACTAGTGTTGCAATGGTTCAAAGCATGCTAGATGAAGATAGCGAAATTGTCACAATTATTTATGGAACTGATGCAACGGAAGAAGAAGCAAATAAAATTGAAGATGCTGTTATGGCTATAGATGGTGATCTCGAAGTTGAGATTCATGAGGGAGATCAGCCCGTCTATCCATTCGTCATTTCAGTTGAATAACTTCTACTTATAAAAATACGGTATAATTAAATGGCTATTACTTTTCCGAATAATTCGGAAGTATTGGTCATTTCATTTTAATTTGATGAGGAGGTATGGAGATGGCATTAAGTGATTCAGTACAAGTTTTGCCGAGTGTAGGGCCTAAACGTCTTGAAGCACTGCAAGATTTAGGAATCAGTACAATTGAAGATTTATTGACCTATTTTCCATACCGATATGATGACCTTAAAAGCAAAGAGCTTGCCGAAATTCAAAATGATGAAAAAGTGACTTTAAGTGGAACGGTTGCCTCTGAACCGGTTGTTTCATACTTTGGTCGCCACAGAAATCGCCTTGTTTTTCGCCTATTAATTAAAAATGATGTCGTTCCGGTGACTTTTTTTAACCAACCTTGGCTAGATAAGCAAGTGGTTGTTGGCGAAGAAATTGCCGTTTACGGCCGATTTGATGGTAACAAAAAAACGCTAAGTGGTATGAAGATTATTAAAGCAGCGGAGGGGATGGATTCCATTTATCCAGCTTCCAAATCAATTCGGCAGTCAACTATTAGAAATCTGATTGAAGTGGCTTGGGATAAGTATCAAAATGAAATTCAAACAATTATTCCTAGTGCAATTCGACAACGGTACAAGCTGATGGATCGTAAACTAATGATTCATGACATGCATTTTCCCGATGGCCAATATGCAGCAAAATTAGCGAGAAGGACAGCAAAGTTTGAAGAATTTTTTATTTTTCAAATGCGACTTCAGCTTGTTAAGCAGGCAGATCGACTCGAAGATGGACTTTCAATTGATTATAAAATTTCTGAACTTACTGACTTAATTGCGAGTTTACCGTTTGAATTGACCGATGCTCAAAAGCGGGTCGTGAATGAAATATGTGTGGATTTAAAGCGACCAACCCATATGAACCGCCTTTTACAAGGAGATGTTGGGAGTGGCAAAACGATTGTAGCTGCACTAGCTGTGTACGCCACCATCACGGCGGGGTACCAAACGGCACTAATGGCACCAACGGAAATTTTGGCTGAACAACATGCTGAAAATTTGCAAAAAACGTTTAAGGACTTCCCAGTAAACATCGTGCTATTAACCGGTTCTACAAAGGTTGCCGTACGAAAGCAGATTTTACCCAGAATAAAAAATGGTGAAGTTAACCTAATTATTGGGACACATGCGCTAATCCAAGATGAGGTTCAGTACCATAAACTGGGACTGGTCATCATTGACGAACAACACCGGTTTGGTGTGCATCAAAGACAAATATTGAGAGAAAAAGGCGAGCGCCCTAATGTATTGGCGATGACGGCGACTCCGATTCCTAGAACGCTCCAGATTACAAGTTATGGTGAAATGGATATTTCGGTCATTGATGAATTACCAGCGGGTCGGAAAAAGATTAAGACAACTTGGTTGCGGAGTAATGAAACCGATAAAGCACTACGCTTCGTTCGAGACCAATTAACTTTGGGCCGCCAAATATATGTGGTGACACCCTTAATTGAAGAATCTGAAGTCATGGATATGCGAAATGCCCAAGCCATTTACGACCGGTTAAGGACTGATTTTGAACCAGCGTATAAGGTTGGGTTACTTAATGGTAGAATGAAGAGCAATGAAAAAGAAGACGTTATGCGCGCATTTAAAGCAAACGAATTTCAGGTACTAGTGGCAACCACCGTCATTGAAGTTGGTGTGGATGTGCCAAATGCTACCGTAATGATGATCTACGATGCCGATCACTTTGGATTAGCTCAATTACATCAGTTACGAGGTCGTGTTGGTCGTTCAAATCTTGCTTCATACTGTTTGTTAATTGCTGATCCCAAGAATCAACAAGCAATCGAGCGAATGGAAGTTATGACGAAAACGAATGATGGCTTTGTCCTTTCACAACGTGACTTAGAACTTCGAGGATCGGGTGATATCCTTGGAAACAAGCAATCCGGATTACCTGAATTTAACGTGGGCGATCCAGTAGCCGATTTGAAAATGTTATCAATTGCGCAAGAAGAGGCTAATGAAATTACCGATGATGAAAATTGGGAGCGTGAACCTGATAACCAGGTGCTTGGCAATTATTTGAATGAAAACTGGAAAGGGCACATGGCCTTTGATTAAAGGGGAGATTGAATGATGAAACTTGCAATTGATGCAATGGGTGGCGACTACGCCCCAGAGGAAATCGTAAAAGGTGTTGAGTTAGCGCGAGATCAACATTCAGATATTGAATTTTTACTATTTGGTCAGACTGACAAAATCACACCATTTTTAAAAGACAATTCGCATATTACGATTGTTCAAGCTGATGAAGTCATTGAAATGGGAGATGAACCCGTTCGTGCCATTCGTCGCAAGAAACAGTCAAGTATTGTTTTGGCAGCACAGGCCGTTAAAGAAGGAAAAGCAGATGCTTTCTTTTCAGCAGGAAATACAGGTGCCGTCTTGGCTGCAGGGCTTTTAATTATTGGTCGGATTAAGGGAATTGACAGACCTGGACTAACAACGACACTGCCGGTTATTACTAAAAAGGATCAGGATAGTTTCGTCATGCTTGATATCGGAGCAAATGCGGACTCTAAGCCTGCTAATTTGGTTCAATATGCCGTAATGGGTAAGTATTACGCTGAATCTGTGATGAATATTACCAATCCAAGAATCGGTTTGCTGAATAATGGAACCGAGGCTGATAAGGGCGATAAGGTCCATCGTGAAGTTCATGATCTATTATTAGAAACAGAAAATATTAACTTTATTGGAAATGTTGAATCTAGGGAATTGCTCAACGGTGTAGCTGACGTTGTTGTTACCGATGGATTTACCGGCAATGCCGTTTTGAAAACTGTTGAAGGAACCGCCTTGTCCATGTTCAAGATGATTAAAGGCTCTATTATGAGCGGTGGCGTTGGTGGCAAACTTGGCGCAGCCATGCTAAAAGGAACCTTTAATGAAGTTAGAAACCAAATGGACTACTCAAAATATGGCGGAGCAGTGTTATTAGGTGTTAAAGCGCCCGTTGTTAAAACACATGGTTCAAGTAAGGCGGAAACGGTTGTTAATACGATTTCGCAAATTAAATCCATGATCGATACGCAAAGTGTTCAAAACGTCATTTCCTACTTCGATGACCAAGCAAAAAAGGCAGCAAATGAAGAAGAGAACGCTTAAGGCGGTATCACAAAGGATTAACTTATGTTAGACTATTTATGAATTAAGTTGAATGAGGGATGAATAATGTCAAGAGAAGAAATTTTCAATAAAATTGCCGCTATTATTGCGGATCGTTTTGAAGTCGAACAAAGTACCATCACTGAACAATTGAATTTCAAAAAAGATTTAGACGCTGATTCAATTGATTTCGTTGAATTCGTTCTAGAATTAGAGGACACGTTTAATGCGGAAATATCAGATGAGGACGCCGAGAACTTAAATACAATTGGTGAAGTCGTTGATTACATCGCGAACAACAATTAAGGACCGTAAATTTGGAGCGATTACTAACAATGAGAGTAATCGTTTTTTGTTATAAATAAAGGAAGAGGTTTAAGCGTGGATAGTAAAGTTGACAAAGCACTTGCTGAAAATTTCAATATCGTATTCAAAGATGAGTCATTGTTGGATGAAGCATTAACTCAGGCATCGTATGTAAATGAGCATCCCAATCAAAATTTAAAATTTTATGAACGGATTGAGTTTTTAGGGGATGCCGTTATGCAGTTTGTGGTTTCTGAATATATTTTCAAACGTTATCCACAGCTACCCCAAGGACGACTAACGCGTCTTAGAGCAGCAATGGTCAATGAAGAAAGCTTTGCCAGTTTTGCGCGAGAATGTCATTTCAATGATTATATTCGCCTAGGTAAGGGAGAAGAATTGGCAAATGCGCGCGAGCGAGATTCATTGCTATGTGATATTTTTGAATCCTTTGTCGGAGCAGTTTATATGGACCAAGGAATTAAAAAGGTCATCACCTTTGCGGAACAAGTCATTTATCCTAAGCTGGATGAAGGCCGATTTGATGACTATTTTGATCATAAAACAGAGCTACAAGAAATGGTTCAAAAGAACGGCCCCGTCAGCATTGATTATCAGTTACTTGACGAAAATGGACCCGAGAACGATCGCGTTTTCAAAGTTGCGGTTCTAGTGAACAAAGTGGAATTAGGAGTAGGAGAAGCCCATTCCAAGAAACATGCTGAGCAGCGAGCTGCCAAAGTGGCATTGGATCAATTAAAACGGAAAATGTAAGATTTTTAGATAGGGGCCAGGAAAATGAAATTAAAGTCCTTGGAAATAAGCGGATTCAAATCATTTGCTGATTTTACTAAAATTGAATTTCTACCAGGGATGACCGGGATTGTTGGACCCAACGGAAGTGGCAAAAGTAACATTAGTGAAGCCATTCGTTGGGTTCTTGGTGAGCAGTCAGCTAAAAGCTTACGAGGAAATAAGATGCCGGAAGTTATTTTTGCTGGTTCTGCAGATAGAAAACCATTAAACCGGGCACAGGTAAGGATTACTTTTGATAATTCTGATCACTATTTGAATAGCGATTTTTCTGAACTAACCGTTACTAGAAAACTATTCCGAACAGGTGAAAGTGAATACTTGATTAATGAACAGTCCTGTCGCTTAAAGGACGTTTTAGAATTATTCATGGATTCTGGCTTGGGTGGCGATTCATTTTCAATTATTTCTCAAGGTCGGGTTGAATCAATATTTAACAGCAAACCTGAAGATCGTCGGGTCATCATTGAGGAAGTAGCTGGTGTTTTTAAATACAAGAAGCATAAGCAAAAAGCAGAACGTGAACTTCAAGATACTGACGAATACTTGGACAGAATTAATGATATTTTGAATGAACTAAATTCCCAGATTAAACCTTTAGAGGAACAAAGTAGTCTAGCCACGGACTATTTAGATCAACAGAAACGCTATGAAAAATACGATCAAGAACGTTTGGCTTTCGAGATTAATCAATCAGAATCAAAAAAGACGACTTTAACTGAGCAGCAAAATCAGGCGAAGCAGACCCTTAAGCAAATTTCTGTTCAGGTAGCTGAATCAAAAAATTCAATTAGTGAATTATCTCGAAAAGAATCAAAGCTGCTTAAAACAAAAGACCAGCTCCAAGATGATCTGGTCAATGCAACAAGCGAATATGAAAGTTTAGTTGGGAAAAAGGAAATTTCAAAAGAGCGAAGTTCACATCTTTTGGAATCTAAAACAAAATTAAAAGATCAAATTCAAGAACAGACCATTAAGCTGACAGGACTCAAGCAAGAAATTGCGATTACTGAAAAGGATCTGTTGACTCAAAAGCAACGTCTTAATGACATGAAGTCTGACTTACAGAACTCAGATAAAGCAAGTTTTGAGAAGCAAATTCAGAACTTGGAAAAGCAAATTGAAAACAAACGAAACGAATACGTGGATTTGATGCAGCAAAGGGCAGGTTTACATAATGATCAACAGTATCTGACTAAAAATCAGCAAACGGCCGACCAGCGATTAAAACGAATTGATGAAAATTTAACGACCTCAACAAAATTGATGCGTGATCTCCAAGGAGAGTTAAAAGGACTTGAGGATAAAGTACAGCAAGTCAGTCAAAAATTGACCGAGTTGCAAACAAAACGAGACTCATTGGGTACATCAATTTCAACGAGCAATCAAAAGGGGAACGATCTGCAAAATAAGTGGCTTGCAGCACTTGAGATTTACCAAAAGGCTCAAGCCAAGTTAAATAGTTTGAGAACGGTTTCCAATGAGTACTCGGGATTTTACCAAGGGGTCAGAAGCGTCTTACAAAATCGGAAGAAATTTTCAGGATTAATTGGACCCGTCTCGGAAATCTTGAAGGTTGATAAACAATACACGACTGCGGTTGAGTTTGCTTTGGGAAATCAAGTCCAACAAATCATAGTTGAAGATGACGGCGCCGCTCAAAGAATCATTAGCTATTTAAGTAAAAATCATTTAGGTCGAGCAACGTTTCTACCCCTAACGACAATCAAAACTTATCAAATTTCAACAGGCACATTAACGCAATTAAAGAGCATGAGTGGATTCATTGGAATTGCCAGTCAGTTAATTAGTGTTAAGCCTCGATATCAAACAGTCATTGACCATTTGTTAGGCACAACCATTATTTGTGATACGTTGGCACACGCAACCGTTATAGCCAAGCAAATTCATTACAAAAATCGAATTGTGACCTTAACGGGGGATATTTTAAGCGCCAATGGGTCGATTACGGGTGGTCAAAATCGAAAACAACGGGCCGGAATTTTAGAACAAAATCAGGAACTGACGGATCTCGAGAGCAGTGTCCAGCAGATGTCCACCAAATTAACTGAGCAGGAAAATTACTTAAAAGAATTAAAGGCCAAGCAAGATGAGGGACAAAAGTCCTTAGACCTTCTGGAAAAAGATTATAATGAAACTCAAAATTCCAAACGGGATCTGGTATCACAAAAAGCATTGCTTGAATCGCGACTCAATGAACAAGATAGGCAAACCAAGGCATATGCGTTTGAAAAAGAACAGCAATCCGCTAGTTTAACGACAAAGGAACAACTTGAGAAAAATCAGCATGCACTAGATCAAATTGAGTTGAATCTAAGTAAAAACCAGCAGGAAATGACTGAATTTAAAACGCAATTAGCTGAGAAACGGACATTGAGCGATAAGGTTACCAATGATTTTCAGGCGGCACATGAGGAATACGCAATTGCTAACGAAAAGTATCAGCAGTTGCAGCGTACTGGGGACACTGAACGTAATCAGTTAGCGGATGCAATTAAAAATTCAAAGCTTTTAAAAACCGAACTTCAGCAATTGGAAGACGGCACTAATCAGGATGAAGTTAGTAAAATTGAGCTAGCTATTAAACGGGCTGCAACTCAAAAAATGGAAATTCAAGCCTATTTGGACGATGGTCAACGAACTCTTAACACAGTGAAATTAGAATTAATTGCCCAGAATACGGAACTTGAAAAGCGCCAACAATTAACGCAATTATCGACTGATGAGGTCCAAAAAATTGAAACAAAACTGGCTAGGTTAGACATGGTCAGCAATCAGCAAATGGACAAATTGGCGGAGACCTACCATGTCAGTTATGCTGATATTCGTAATCAAGTCGCTGATGAACCGATTGAGACCGTAATGGCCCAACTGAAGCTTTTAAAACGAGGCTTAGATGAAATTGGAGAGGTCAATGTTGGTGCGATTGAGGAATACAAACGGGTCAAAGAGCGACATGACTTTTTAATCAAGCAGCAAGATGACCTTTTGGCGTCGAAGCAGCAGCTTTTATCAACCATGGACAAAATGGATGTTGAAGTTCAAAAACGGTTTAAGAAAAGCTTTGATGAAGTTGCGGCACAATTTGAAAAAACCTTTGTTCAGATGTTTGGTGGCGGGAAGGCCAAGCTCATTTTAACTGAGCCTGATCACCTATTAACTTCTGGCATTGATATTATGGCGCAACCACCTGGAAAGAAGTTTCAAAATATGCGACTGCTTTCCGGTGGAGAACGCTCGTTAACGGCAATCACCCTATTGTTTGCTATACTAAATGTTAGACCAATTCCATTTTGTATCTTGGATGAAGCAGAGGCGGCATTGGATCCAGCCAATGTTGAGCGGTTTGCCGACTACCTGAGTAACTTTAACGGGGAGACGCAATTTATTGTGATTACCCACAGAAAAGAAACGATGATTTATGCAGACATTCTATATGGCGTTACGATGCAAGAGTCAGGCGTTTCTAAGATGGTGTCGGTCAATTTAGATGAACTTGTTAGCTAAAGGAGAGTAATAATGGGATTATTTGATTTCTTAAAGAAAAAATCAACTCATAAAGATGAACCAAAGTCTGAACCTAAAAGTGACGAACCAGCGCAGGTAAATGTTGAATCTACGCAAGCGACTGTTGATGAAAGTGAAAAGACGATAAACAAAGAAACGTCTCCTGAGGTTGAAGAATCAAAAACTGACGACAATCAAGAATCAACTGAGAGTATTGAAAAACCGGAACCAGCTTCAGAATCAGATACTGATGATGGAGAACCTTCACATGTTGACCAACCGGTCTCTGAACCGACTCCCGAAGAAACGAGCGAGGATGACGAGCCGGTTACTGAACCAGCTAATACGGAAGATAAAGCAGAATCACAGGCTGATGAAACAACTGATACTGATGAAGAAGCTCGGTATGATCGTGGTTTAGAAAAATCGCGTTCGACGTTTGGAAGTCGCCTTAACCGATTACTTGCAAACTTCCGCCACGTAGATGAAGCTTTTTTTGATGATTTGGAAGAAGCGCTCATCGAATCTGACGTTGGATTTGAAACCGCAATGAAGATTAGTGACTCTTTGAGGGAAGAAGTTAAGATTCAAAATGCGAAACGCCCTCAAGATGTTCAAAATGTTGTGATTGAGAAATTAGTTGATATTTACGAAGAAGCTGGAAAAAACGAGAACAATCAAATTGAATTTGCGCCTGAGGGACCAACTATAATTTTATTCGTTGGGGTAAATGGAGTTGGTAAAACAACGACTATCGGTAAAATGGCTGCTATGTATAAGAAACAAGGTAAAAAAGTGCTCCTTGCTGCAGCTGATACCTTTAGAGCTGGTGCAATTCAACAATTGAACGAGTGGGCAGTTCGTGACGGCGTTGACATTGTTAAGCACAAGGAGGGGGGCGATCCCGCTGCCGTTGTTTTTGATGGTGTTAAAAAGGCAAAAGCGGATAATTATGATGTGCTCTTCGTTGATACAGCGGGTCGACTACAAAATAAAGTCAACCTAATGAATGAACTATCGAAAATGAAAAAAATTATTACTCGGGAAATTCCAGAAGCACCACATGAGGTTTTACTGGTTCTAGATGCAACTACGGGACAAAACGCTTTGAACCAGGCAAAGTTATTTAAAGAATCGACTGATGTCACCGGCATTATCTTAACTAAACTGGATGGGACTGCTCGAGGTGGGATTGTTCTCCCAATTCGAAATGAACTTCACTTGCCAGTTAAGTTCGTTGGGTTAGGCGAACAAGTGGATGATTTACGGCCATTTAAGCCGCAAGATTTTGTTTACGGTTTATTTAAAGGGTTAATTGAAGCATAAATTCTGATAAAGTCAGTGTAGGTAAACTACACTGGCTTTATTTTTAAAATCGGATAGTTGACTAGAACGCTAAAAATCGGTAATCTTAGAAGGTGTCTAGGATTAAATTGGAGGAATAGCGGTTGGAAATTGAAAAAAATAATCGAATCAATTCGTTGTTAGCATTTTATCAACCGTTACTAACCAAAAAGCAGGATGAATACATGCAACTGTATTATGCGGATGACTTTTCACTTGGCGAAATAGCTGAGGAATTCGAAATTAGTCGTCAAGCCGTTTATGACAATATTCGCCGGACTGAAAAAATTCTAGAAGAGTATGAGGCAAAGCTACACTTACTAAAGGCTTATCATGCACGAAATGATCAGGCAGATCGAATACAAAGTTATGTAAAAGAAAATTATTCAGATGATAAAACGCTAACTGAATTAGTCAATCATCTTGAAACATTGGAAGAATAAGGATAGGTGTAATAATGGCATTTGAAGGTTTAACTGAACGATTACAAAATGCAATGAAGAAGATTCGGGGAAAAGGAAAAGTAACCGATGCTGATTTACGAGAAACAATGCGTGAAATTCGACTCGCTCTGTTAGAGGCCGACGTTAATTTTGACGTGGTGAAAAATTTCGTTAAAACAGTTCGAGACCGTGCTTCTGGAACTAAAGTCTTAGAGGGTCTGAACCCGGCTCAACAAATCGTCAAAATTGTCGATGAAGAATTGACGAAGACGATGGGTGAGGAAGCCGTCCCACTTAATAAGTCCGATAAAATTCCGACGATTATCATGATGTCAGGTCTTCAAGGTGCCGGTAAAACGACTACCGTTGGGAAATTAGCAAACAAGCTAAAAACTGATGAGAAAGCGCGACCATTGATGATTGCCGCCGATATTTACCGACCAGCTGCCATTGATCAGTTGGTGCAAGTGGGTGAACAAATTGATGTGCCCGTTTTTGAAATGGGAACTGATGTTAATCCAGTTGAAATTGTACGAAAAGGGCTTGAAAAAGCTGCCGAAGATCACAATGATTACGTCTTTATTGATACAGCTGGTCGATTACAAATTGATGAACAACTGATGCAGGAACTTTCAGATATTAAAGAATTGGCACATCCTGATGAAATCTTGCTTGTGATTGATGCAATGACTGGTCAAAATGCCGTTGCAACAGCTGAAGGATTTGATAAGAAACTTGATATTACGGGTGTTGTTTTAACGAAGTTAGATGGCGATACACGTGGTGGTGCGGCCCTTTCTATTCGTGCAGCAACTGGCAAGCCAATTAAATTTGTCGGCCAAGGCGAAAAGATGGCTGATTTAGACGTCTTCCATCCCGATCGAATGGCTTCTCGAATTCTAGGAATGGGCGACATGCTTTCTCTGATTGAGAAAACGCAGAAAAAGTTTGACGATAAGCAAGCGCAGGAATTAACCGAAAAAATGCGTGAAAACACGTTTGACTTCAATGATTTTCTTGACCAGATGACGCAGATTCAAAGCATGGGACCAATGGAAGATCTGATTAAGATGATTCCTGGAATGGCAAATAATCCTGCATTGAAGAACGTTCAGATGGATCCTAAGGACATTGAGCATACAAAGGCGGTTGTTTATTCAATGACTACCGCTGAGCGTGAGAGGCCCGAAATATTAAATCCTTCTCGCCGTCGTCGAATTGCTGCTGGATCAGGGCGGCCAATTCACGAAGTAAACCGTATGATTAAACAGTTTGGTGAAATGAAAAAGATGATGCAACAGGCATCTAACGGTAATATGTCTGGCATGGAAGGCCTGATGGGTGGTAGTATGCCAGGCGGTCGAATGGGCAAAATGGCAATGAACACGATGGCTCGTCGAATGAAGAAAAATAAGAAAAAGAGAATTAAAAAGAATAAGCGTCGTAAATAATACATGTAATTATTTAGGATGTTAAAGCAAACGATTCTGGGGATTAGCCTAGGATCGTTTTTTTGTGGGGAATTTCACGATAACGGTTATTTTAGCGACTAGTTCAACCGACTAATTAAGTATAATAGGAACAAGGTTAAATTTGATTAGGCTCTTAGTAGGGAGGAATAAGTCAGGGCACCAAGTCGTATTAAATTAGTTGACGCATTAATTGAAGAACTAGCAACAAAATCCTGATCAAAAATATTAATAAAAGGTCGAATCCAATAGTTGGATTTCGGCTTTTTCTATGTCTGACTTTATTATCCTGATGCTACTGGTAGTTGCGAAATTGTAACAGCATATATCGTGACTGAAAGCGCTTAATATAATAGAATTAGGGTGTAGAGAGGATGTGTTAACGATGATGCTGGGACAACGTATTAAAGAAGAGCGTGAAAATCAGAATTGGACACAAGATGATTTGGCAGAAAAAATTAATGTAAGCTCACAAGCCATTTCAAAGTGGGAATTGGCGACCGCATATCCTGACATTGACCGGTTAATTCAACTGAGCGAGTTGTTTAATGTAAGTCTGGATAGTTTGATTAAGGGCGATGGTGACCTGCAGAAAAAGATTAGCATCAAAAAAGAAACGGGCCATATGAACTTTTGGGAATTTATCACGCGTTATTACTGGATTGTTTTTATATTAGTTTTCGGAATTGGCGGTTGGTTAACATGGCTCATCCCGACAATCATTAATTCGACAAAATAGGTTGATCAAGGATCACTGTCAGAGATGATGGTGTTTTTTTAGTTTGAACGGCTATTATCAGCAAAACTGTCAAAATATTTCGCGAAGAGTTGACTATTTTGATAGAATAGAAACAGATTGGTATACATTTGTTACGCAAATCTAGATGTTGATGGTTGAGCCGGTAGATGTTGGCAGATTTATTGGATGGCTAGAAGCACTCGATGATTATATTGTGACCAGTTTGACTGCTTTAACAAAAGAATAAAAATGAGATGACAAATAAGTAGTTTCTCAAATGAAATTACCTATTTTTTTGCCTGTACAAATCTTGGCGTGGTTAACAATCTAAAAAGAACCAATATTTATTTCAACGGACAATGCGGCGTAGACGAGTGAGTGATTTTAGCTTGCCTAAAAAGACGGCGTACTAAAATTCAGGTATATACCAATATAAAAAAGAATTGATAGACCAATTTTTACTCGTTGAAACCGCTTACATTTCATGATAAGCTTTGTGATGTACTAATTTGAGGAGGAGTTAAAGTGAAAGATTACTTACAAAGATTGGGTCGCTCATTGCAGCTACCCGTTGCAGTATTACCTGCCGCTGCGTTGCTAGTTGGTATTGCAAACTACTGGTTATCATTTGGAACCAATTCAATTGCAAATTTCCTACTACAAGGTGGTCTAGCAGTCCTGAATCAATTGCCAATTCTATTTGCCGTTGGTGTCGCATTGGGGATGGCGAAGGACAAAGATGGTACCGCGGCCTTTGCGGGACTTGTCGCCTTTGAAATACCAGTCAACGTCTTAAAGCCAGAAAACATTGCCGCTTGGACCGACGTGAAATTGACTGCAGTAGATCCAGCGTTTGCCCAGATTTCAAACGTCTTTATTGGTATTATGGCTGGTTTGATAGCGGCTGCGCTATATAACCGTTTCCATGAAATCAAACTACCAATGGCGTTATCATTCTTTAGTGGAAAACGATTTGTCCCAATCATGGCAGCATTTGTCATGATGATTGTCAGTGCTGTTCTATTTGTTATTTGGCCAGCAGTTTATTCTGTATTAGTTAGCTTTGGTGAGTCAATTGTTAACTTGGGGGCAGTTGGTGCTGGTGTGTACGGGTTCTTTAACCGATTATTGATTCCAACTGGGCTGCACCAAGCATTAAATTCAGTTTTCTGGTTTAATGTTGCTGGAATTAATGATATCGGCAAGTTCCTATCTTCCCAAGGCGTCAAAGGGGTTACTGGAATGTATCAAGCAGGATTCTTCCCAGTAATGATGTTCGGCCTACCAGCTGGTGCGTTTGCCATTTATAAGAACGCGCGACCAGAACGTAAAAAGGAAGTTGGCTCTTTAATGCTAGCCGGCGCCTTTGCTTCATTCTTTACCGGAGTGACTGAACCACTAGAATTTTCATTCATGTTTGTTGCGTGGCCATTATACGTTATTCATGCTTATTTACTGGTTTATCCTTAGCCTTCGCAGCTTTCATGCACTGGACCGCTGGATTCGCTTTCTCCGCCGGTTTAGTAGACTTTGTACTAAGCTTTAAAAATCCAATTGCTAATGCGCCATACATGCTGATCCTACAAGGATTGGTCATGGCTGCGATTTATTACTTTGGCTTTAATTTTGCGATTAAGAAATTTAATTTAATGACGCCAGGTCGTGAAGAAATTACCGATGATGACGACGCCGAAGAAAGTGTTGCCACCGATGACGGTGATGACAAGTATGTGACCGAAGCTAAGAAAATCTACGCAGCCATTGGCGGTGCGGATAATATTAAGGTAGTCGATAATTGTACGACTCGGTTACGATTACAACTAGAAGACACAGATGCAATTAATCAAAACGCGATTAAGCGTAGTGGCGCACCTGGTTTAAATAAACTTGATAAACATAATTTACAAATTGTCATTGGCACAGAGGTTCAATTTGTTGCTGATGCCCTAGCAAAACTGAATAAAACGAAGGCACCAATTACGAAGACCGATTCTGAAACACAGGCTGCAACTGCTCCCGTAAAGGCTGCAGAAACAAACAGTGGCGTTACCGAAAACTTCTACAGTGTTGCAGACGGTGATTATGTCGATTTAGAAGATCTTCCAGACAAAACCTTTGCTGAAAAAATGATTGGCGATGGATTTGCCATCGAACCAACAAACGGGACCATCACTGCACCAGTTGATGGCATGGTTACCACAGTTTTCCCAACTAAGCATGCAGTTGGTTTTAAGACTGACGCTGGGCTGGAAGTACTGCTACACATGGGCTTAGATACAGTTGAGCTGAAAGGTGCACCATTTGATATTAAGGTCAGCGATGGCCAAAAGGTTACCCATGGTGATCCGATTGCTCAGGTTGATTTAAATGCCATTCGTACGGCTGGCAAAAAAACGGCGATGATCGTGATTGTCACGAATATGGATGCGGTTGGCATCATGAAGTTCAAACCGTTGAGTGAAAAGGTAACATCAAGCTCGTTAATTTTAACGACGACTACCAAATAAATAGAGATATCTAAGATTGAAACAGTGATGTTAATCTTGATATGAAGAAGTGACAAACATTCGGGATAGAGTGTTTGTCACTTCTTTGTTATCTACTGAATTTTTATATGGGTACTTTAAAGTGCGTACTTCCCTCGTTTATATCTTTGTACTAAGGTGTGAATGTAATCAAATTTAAGAATAAAGGAGCAACTAATAATGAGCTATCAATTTTTGAAACCTTATACATTTGAAAATGGGATGACAATCAAGAATCGAATTGTTATTCCACCAATGACGGAGGCATCTAGTCTTGAAAATGGCGCAATTTCAAATGATGAATTAGCCTATTTCCGCTTGCATACTGGGGGCGCTGGTATGTTTATTGCACCAGTTGCCAATGTGACCGAGAATGGTAAGGGATTTGAAGGTGAACTTTCAATTGCGGACGACAAGTTCTTACCCGGTTTGATAAAATTAGCAGAAACATTAAAGCACAATGGTACAAAGGCAATCCTTCAAATTTTTCACGCTGGTCGGATGTCGAACTCGAAGATTCTGAGGGGAAATGCAACGGTAAGTGCCAGTGCAGTTGCCGCATTGAGACCCAATGCAGAAACGCCAAAGGAGCTTTCAGAAGCTGAGATTGAGCACATTATTGCGGCGTTTGGGGAGGCAACTCGCCGTGCGATTCAAGCTGGCTTTGACGGAATTGAATTACACGGAGCTAACACCTATTTGATGCAACAATTCTTTTCACCACATTCTAACCGTCGAACTGACAAGTGGGGTGGTTCGGTAGAGAAACGAATGAATTTTGCATTGGAGATTATTAAGACAGTTCAAAAAGCTGCTGAAAAATATGCAACTCAGCCATTTACGATTGGTTACCGAATCTCTCCAGAAGAAATTGAAGAACCAGGAATTCGATTGGCTGATACACTGAAATTTATTGATGTCCTGGCTAAGCAACCGATTAATTATTTGCATTTATCAATGGGTTACGCATGGCGGACCTCGCTAAATGACAAATCCGACAGCGAACCAATTGTTAAGAAAGTGTTGCAACAGCTAAACGGTCGCTTACCGCTTATTTCGGTTGGCTTGGTTGAAACACCAGATGATGCTGAAAAGCTGATGAATGCTGGCGTTGACTTCGTTGCCATTGGTCGTGAAAGTTTAAGAGAGCCACAATGGGTTCAAAAGGTAATTGCTGGGCAGGAGGCTGCCATTCGATATACAGTTGCAGAATCTGATTTTGAGGAATTAGGTATCAATTTGGCGTTCCAAGATTTTCTGGGATTACTAAATGCTGATCTGCACATTGTTGGTTCAAGTCAAAGCAAGGATGAATTTGATAAGAAAATGGGTGGCGTTGAAGGCGGCGTTTAGTGAAGTAAACACTTCATCATAGGCAGATAAATAGTCAGTCAACTCCTGAATTTGCTAGACTTAATGTAGAAAAAATAATTCAGGAGGAAACTAAATGCTTAAAAAAATTAAAACGATTGAGAACGACGTCTATTATATTAACGAAGATTTAATTTCCTGCATCAAAAAAGTTGATTCGACCGTCACTGATAAGGAAAGCGACTGGCAGGTTCAATTAGCGGATGATGACGATTCAACTTTTACAATCACGTACGAACAGATGAATCGTAAAATTAGATAGATTATTGAGCCAAGCTTGCATCCTTTATGGAAAAGCTTGGCTTATTTATTTGAATTAAGCAGAATGACTGAATTTTGCAGATACAACTTGGTCAACCGTTTGTTGTTTTTCACAAATTTGGGTCGGTCCAATTGACAAATAGGTTGACTTTTTCAAAAATCCACGTATTATAGTGATTGTAAATTGAAAAGTAATTGAATTTACGGTATCGTTACTTAGGCTACTTCGAGTAGCAATTCAGTTAATGAAGGAGAGTATAATTCATGGCAGTAGATTACGATTCCAAACAATATTTGGAAAAAGTTGACGCTTGGTGGCGTGCAAGTACCTACCTTTCAGGTGGTATGATTTTTCTGAAGAGCAATCCATTGTTCTCAGTTACAAACACACCTCTTAAGGCAGACGACATTAAAGTTAAACCAATTGGTCACTGGGGTACTATCTCAGGCCAAACATTCTTATATGCTCATGCTAACCGTTTAATCAACAAGTACGGTTTAAACATGTTCTACATTGGTGGCCCAGGTCACGGTGGCCAAGTTATGGTTACAAACGCCTACTTGGATGGTTCATATACTGAAGATTATCCTGAAATTACTCAAGATCTTGAAGGTATGTCACGTCTTTACAAGCGATTCTCATTCCCAGGTGGAATTGGATCACATATGACTGCCCAAACTCCTGGCTCACTTCATGAAGGTGGCGAGTTAGGTTACTCATTATCACATGCTTCTGGTGCCGTTTTGGACAATCCTGACCAAATCGCATTTACAGTTGTTGGTGATGGTGAAGCCGAAACTGGTCCAGCTATGACTGCATGGCATTCAATCAAGTTCTTGAACCCTAAGAATGACGGTGCCGTTTTACCTACTTTAGACTTAAACGGATTTAAGATTTCTAACCCAACAATCTTCTCACGTATGAGTGATGAAGAAGTTGCTAAGTTCTTCGAAGGACTTGGCTGGTCACCACGTTTCCTTGAAAATGATGAAATCCATGATTACATGGCTTATCACGAAAAGGCAGCTAAGATTTATGACCAAGCTATTGCTGACATTAAAGCTATTCAAAAGGACGCCCGTGAAAACGGCCGTTACCAAGATGGCGAAATTGCTGCATGGCCAGTTGTTATTGCTCGTTTACCAAAGGGTTGGGGCGGTCCTCAATTCAACCCAGCTGGCGAACCAATCGAAAATTCATTCCGTGCTCACCAAGTTCCACTTGGTTTATCACAAAACAACCTCAAGGAATTACCTGAGTTTGAAGAATGGATGAACTCATACAAACCAACAGAATTATTCAATGCTGATGGCTCATTGAAGGCTGAAGTTGCTGACTTTGCACCTAAGGGTGACAAGCGTATGGCAATGAACCCAGTTGCTAATGGTGGCCGTGCTCGTGGCGAAAAGCCTGAAACACTTGACTTACCTAACTGGAAAGACTTCTCAAATAAGATTACTGCAGGCAACCGTGGAACTGAATTAACAGATCCTAACCAAAACATGGATATGAACGTTCTTTCTGGCTATCTTGCTAAGATTTCAACCATGAACCCTAAGTCATTCCGCTTCTTCGGACCTGACGAAACAATGTCAAACCGTCTTTGGGAAATGTTCAAGGTTACTAACCGTCAATGGATGGAAGAAATCAAAGAACCAAATGACCAATACGAAGCCCCAGAAGGCCGTATCTTAGATGCTCAATTATCAGAGCACCAAGCTGAAGGCTGGCTAGAAGCTTATACACTTACTGGTCGTACAGGAATCTTTGCTTCATACGAATCATTCCTTCGAGTAGTGGACTCAATGATTACTCAACACTTCAAGTGGATTCGTCAAGCTGCTGATGAGAAATGGCGTAATGATTACCCATCATTGAACCTTATCTCAACTTCAACTGTCTTCCAACAAGACCATAATGGTTACACCCACCAGGATCCTGGTATGTTAACTCATTTGGCTGAAAAGAAGTCAGACTTTATCCGTCAATACTTACCAGGTGATGCAAACTCATTACTTGCTGTATTTGACCGTGCATTTGGCGAACGTCAAAAGATTAACCACATCGTTGCTTCAAAGCAACCACGTCAACAATGGTTCTCAGTTGATGAAGCTGAAGAATTAGCTACTAAGGGTCTTAAGACTATCGACTGGGCTTCAACAGTTTCAGAAGATGAAAAGGCAGATATCGTTTTTGCATCAGCTGGTGTTGAACCAACAATCGAAGCCTTTGCTGCAATTGACTTAGTCAACGAAGCATTCCCTGCAGTTAAGTTACGTTATGTTAACGTTGTTGAAATCAACCGTCTACAAAAGAAGAATGGCCCATTAAATGCCGACCGTTCATTGAGTGACGCTGAATTCACTAAGTTCTTCGGCGAATCTGGAACACCAGTTGTCTTTGGCTTCCATGGTTACGAAGACTTAATCGAATCAATGTTCTACGAACGTCAACACTTAGGTCTCCATGTACATGGTTACCGTGAAGATGGTGACATCACTACTGCATATGACATGCGTGTCTACTCAGAAATTGATCGCTTTAACCAAGCTAAGGATGCTGTTAACACCCTTGTTGCTAAAGGTGTTGTCAACGCTGCTGATGGTAAAGCCTTCGATGAGAAGATGGATGCTATTCTTGCAAAGCATTTCAAGATTACTCGTGACGAAGGTCGCGATATCGAAGAATTTACTGACTGGAAATGGACTGCTTTAAAGAAGTAATTTAAAGTAATCGATTCAAGTAGTTTGATTCGAAAATAGGAAAGCGTCTCAATCAGAATTTCTGATTGAGGCGCTTTTTTGGCTCTCTGTCAAATC
>NZ_AZGJ01000040.1 GCF_001436395.1 Secundilactobacillus malefermentans DSM 5705 = KCTC 3548
TCAACAGGATTTGACAAAGAGCCTTTTGAGGATGCTTCAAAATTATAATTTAGGATCATCACGATGAAGCTTATTGAGCAATTCATCGATATGACTTCCGTACTGAACAGATTCATCACGTTCAAACTTAAGCTCCGGTGATTTAAAAATGTTCAACCGGGAACTTAATTCACTTCGAATTAAGCCCGTTGCTTTATCTAAGCCTTCCGCCGTTTTTTCAGCAGAAGATGCCTTGTCAGAAAGAATACTGTAGTAAATGGTTGCCTGTTGTAAATCTCCAGTAACGTCTACCCCAGTAATTGTCACACCTTCTACCCGCGGATCACGAACCCGTTTGAGTAAGATATCAGTAACTTCTTTTTGAATTTCTTGAGTTAGTCGACCTAATCGGTAATGTGCCATTTTTATTCACCTTCAATCACTATTCGATTGGAACTTCTTTCATAACATAAGCTTCAACAACGTCTCCAACCTTGATGTCGTTAAAGTTTTCGATTGTTAACCCAAGTTCATGTCCCTGTTTAACTTCCTTGACATCATCCTTGAATCGTTTGAGACTTCCAAGGTTTCCTTCATAGACAACAACACCATCTCGGATCAAACGAACATCACTGTCACTTGAAACGCGACCATCTGTTACCATTCCACCAGCAATCGTCCCAATCTTAGAAGCCTTAAAGATTTCACGAACTTCAATCTCACCAATGACCTCTTCTACATAAGTTGGTTCCAATTTACCCTTCATTGCATGCTCAATTTCATCAATTGCGTTGTAAATAACTCGATGTAATCGAATATCAACCTGATCTTGATCAGCTTGCAATTTTGCTTGAGGGGTTGGTCGAACGTTGAAACCAATAATGATTGCATTACTTGCTTCTGCCAAAGTTACGTCACTTTCGTTGATGGCTCCAACAGCAGTATGAATGATGTTAACCCGAACGCCTTCGACTTCAATCTTGTTCAAACTTCCAGCAAGTGCTTCTACTGAACCTTGAACGTCCGCCTTAATAATAACGTCAACTTCCTTCATTTCCCCCTCTTTCATTGTATCAAAGAGGTTATCAAGGGTAACTCGGTTTGTGGCGCTTCGTTCCTTCATTAAGGATTGTTTAGCACGTTCCTCACCAGCTGAACGAGCGGTCTTCTCATCATCAAAGACGACGAATCGATCACCAGCATCAGGAACATCATTTAAACCAGTAATCACAACTGGTGTTGATGGAGTGGCCTTCTTAATTGCCTTGTGATGCTCATTTGTCATGGTTCTAACTCGACCGAATGTGCTCCCAACAACAATTGGATCACCCACATGCATTGTTCCTTGTTGAACCAAGAGGGTGGCAACTGAACCACGTCCTTGATCAAGTTCTGCTTCAATGACTGAGCCAGCAGCATGTTGTTCAGGATTTGCTTTCAATTCCATCACTTCAGCTTGCAACAAAATCATGTCTAACAAGTCGTCAATGTTCGTCCCAAATTTGGCTGAGATTTGAACAAAGATCGTATCGCCACCCCAGTCTTCTGGAATTAAGCCATACTCGGTTAATTGCTCGATAACATGGTTAGGATTTGCACCTGGCTTATCAATCTTGTTAACAGCCACGATAATTGGTGTCTTAGCTGCTTTAGCATGGTTAATTGCTTCGATAGTTTGAGGCATTACCCCATCATCAGCGGCAACAACTAGAACAGTAATATCAGTGATGTCTGCTCCTCGAGCTCTCATTTCAGTAAAGGCAGCATGCCCTGGTGTATCAAGGAAGGTAATTGTTTTACCATTATGCTTAAGTTGATAAGCACCGATAGCTTGGGTAATCCCACCAGCTTCGCCTTCTGTAATGTGAGAGTGACGCAAGTGATCAAGAAGCGTTGTTTTACCATGATCAACGTGACCCATGATTGTTACAACTGGAGGTCGGTTTTCAAGATTTTCAGTATTGTTTGATTCTTCTTCGAAGAACTTATCAATATCTGATACATCTACTTCAACCTTTTCTTCTGCATTAATTCCGTAATCTGCTGCCAAAATCTCAATTGTATCTTTATCAAGAGATTGGTTTTGGTTAACCATGACGCCCAACATGAATAACTTCTTTACAATTTCTGCTGGTTCACGATGCAAGAACTTACCTAATTCTTGAGCGTTCATGCCCACCTGATAATTTAACACTTCAGGAAGCGCCTTATCCTTACGCTCTGGCGCAATCTTAGGCTTGTTAACATCCTTAATTCGTTGATTCTTTTTACTGTACTTATTTACGAAATTATTATTTCGACGTCGATTATTCTTATTGTTACGATTATTTCGACGATTTCCGCTATTATTATTGCTACTGTTGCTACCACTATTCAAGCTGCCGCCAAAACGTCCTGATCCACTATTTCTGTTGGCATTTGAACTACGCGTATTGTTACTTGAATTACGGGTATTTGAGGTACTGTGGTTATTATTCGAGTTACTATTTGTTGAATTTCGGTTTTGATTATTTGAGCTTGGGCGTTGACCCTGGTGTTGATTATTCGAACTGTGATTAACAGGTCGATTCTGGCTTGAAGAATGTTGGTTAGAATGTTGGTTAGTTGTGTTTGGGCGACTCCCATTGCTACTTGAATGGGTTGTGTGATTCTGATTAGCATTCGTTGAACGATGACTATTATCAGTCGAAGTGCTTGGTCGATTGGTAGCGTGACTTTGTTGCGCTGGTCTGCTAGTCGTTGATGTCGTTTTATGTGCTGGAGTTGCACTTGACGATGAAGTAGCAGGCTTAGTCGTCGTTGCCTTCGTATTATTTTGTGCAGTCGCTTTAGTATTTGATTTCAAACTGTCTCGAATTTGACGTTCTTCATTTTCACCTAGTGTTGACATATGATTCTTAGCTGAAAATCCTTTTTCATTTGCCATATCGAGCAATTTTTTACTGGAAATATTAAGTTCTTTTGCTAATTCGTAAATTCGCTTTTTTCCCATAACTTCACTCTCCTCTTTTATTTCGATAGTTCTAATAACCTTTTTGTAAAATTCTGATCATTGACGGCAACAACCGTCCGTTCAACTCCAATAGCCATCGTTAATTGACTTTTATCATAGTCGTCAATAATTGGAATTCGGTAAAAATTTGATTTATCGTTTATTTTTTTTGCAGATGCCGCACCTGTATCCGAACCCAGGATAACTAACTGAACGGCGTTTTTCTTAATTGCCTTTAAAACTAGGTCCTCTCCAAGAACTAGTTTACCAGCTCGCTTAGCAATTCCAAGAAAATTTAAAAACGAATCATTATTTTTCATCGCTAAACAATTCTTTTCTAGCCTGTTGATGATCAACATACTCAATTAATTCATCATAAAAACTATCACGAATACTAACTTCAAACACCTTGTCAAAGGTTCGCTTCTGCTTAGCTTGTTTTGCAACTTCGACGTTCAAAGAAACATAGGCACCGCGACCAGATTTTTTACCGGTAGGGTCAAGAGAAACCTGTCCCTCTTTATCCCTAACAACTCGGACTAATTCACGTTTGGGTGCCATTTCACCAGTTACAATGTCTTTTCGTAAAGGCACTTTTCTTTGTTTCATATTCAGGCCTCCTTAATACTAACTAACTTATTCTTGGTCATCAGATGCTGCTGTATCGTCTTCAGCACTTTCATTATCTTCTGGTGTAGGCTCTTCGCTAGCTTCACTAGTCTGTCTATCAGAAAATAGGCCTTCTGCTTCAGTCTCTGATTTAATGTCAATCTTAAATCCAGTCAATTTAGCTGCTAAACGTGCATTTTGTCCGCGTTTACCAATTGCTAAAGAAAGTTGATAGTCTGGCACGATAACGGTGCAAGCCCGCTCATTATTCTCATCAAATATGACATCGACTACCTCAGCAGGATTCAGCGCATTGGCAATGAATTTGGCTTGATCGTCAGTCCACTCGACAATGTCCATATTTTCGCCACCAAGTTCATTAACAATTGTTTGAACTCGTTGGCCTTTGGGTCCCACACTGGTACCAACAGCATCAATATCTGAACTATTTGACCGAACTGCAACCTTTGCTCTATCACCCGCTTCACGCGCAATAGAAACAATTTCAACTGTTCCATCATAAATTTCAGGTACTTCTTCTTCAAACAATCGTTTTAGAAGTCCTGGAGCGGTCCGGCTAACAAATACTTGAGGTCCTTTGGCAGCATTATCAACTTCCGTAACAAATACCTTGATTCGATCATGCATGCGGTAGGTTTCGTTTGGCATCTGATCTTGGCTACTCATGACGGCTTCGACATTACCTAAATTAACATAGACAAAGCGATGGTCCTGACGCTCCACTTCACCAGTAATGACTTCGTTTTCGTATTGGCTGTATTGATCAAAAATAATTGATCGTTCAGCTTCACGAACCCGTTGCATAATGACTTGTTTTGCCGTTTGAGCGGCAATTCGGCCAAAGTTTTTGGGCGTTACTTCAAACTTGATGTCATCTCCAAGCTCGTAGCCACGGTTAATACCCGTTGCTTCTTCTAGACTTACTTCGAGTCGGGGATCAACTACCTCTTCAGCAACCTTTTTAACGGCAAATACGTGAATATCGCCCTTCTTCTGGTCAAATTCTACTGCAACGTTTTGTGCTTGGTTGTAATTTCGTTTATAAGCTGATGCCAACGCTGCTTCGAGTGCGTCAATAACAACTTCCTTTTTGATGCCCTTTTCTTGTTCAAGAGAAGTTAATGCACCTAATAATTCTTTACTCATTGATATCTTTCTCCTCTTTTAAAATTTAATAGCTAATCGCGCTTTTGCTATCTTTTCTCTGGGAATGACCAAATTACTGATACGCCCTTTTTGATTAATTTTCAGCGTTAATTCTGCATCCGATACTGAAAGCAAGTAGCCTTCAAATACTTTTTCACCCTTAATTTGTTGATAGAGCGAAACGTGGACATACTTATTAATCGAATTTTGGTAATCTTTTTCCTTTAATAAAGGTCGCTCAGCTCCTGGCGAAGAAATCTCCAGAAAATAAGCTTGTGGAATTGGATCTGGATCCATGGCATCAAGCTTTTCACTTAATTCATCACTCACCATAGCGCATTCCTCAATCGTAATTCCACCAGGCTTATCAATATAAACTCTTAAATACCAGCCATCACCTTCCTTAACGAATTCAACGTTAACAAGTTCAAACTGATGCGCGTCCACAATTGGACTTACAATCTGTGTAACTGTTTCAACGACACTACTCACACTCATGCCTCCACTTACTATTTTTTGCAATAAAAAGAGCGAGCATTCCTGCTCACTCCCTCCGAATTTTATTTAATACCATTATATTACCACAACCAATGACAATGTTCAATTCTAAGTCCTTACATATCGAATAAATTCAGCTGATTTTCGTCTGGCAAATCAGTAAGTACCCCATTATTAGTCATGAACTCAATCAAGGTTTTCGAAACCTTGCCTCGCTTAGCTAAATCTTCCTTGGAAATAAACGGCCTATCCTCGCGGGCTGCAACAATTTGCTTTGCCACGTTTGAGCCAAGACCTGGAGCAGAATCAAATGGTGCAATAAGTGTGCTTCCATCGATTATCCATTCAGAAGCGTCAGAACGGTTAATATCAATCATCTTAAAATCGAAACCGCGCTCCAGCATTTCATTAGCTAATTCCAGCACTGTTAGCAAATTTTTATCTTTGGTTGATGCGTCCATTCCTTGGTCTGTGATTTCTTTCATCTTCGCTTTAACTGATTCCTTACCACGTGACATTGCAACAACATCAAAATCCTCTGCTCTAACAGAAAAGTAAGCCGCGTAGTAGATAATCGGAAAGTAGACCTTAAAGTAGGCAACTCTTAGCGCCATTAAAATATACGCCGCCGCATGAGCCCTTGGGAACATGTACTTAATCTTTAAACAAGAATCAATGTACCAGTCTGGCACATCAGCTTCCTTCATCTTCGCTTGCCATTCATCTGGAATACCACGGCCTTTACGAACGTACTCCATAATTTGAAACGCAATTTCGGACTCCATTCCCCAATGAATCAAGTCGGTCATGATGTTATCCCGACAACCAATAACGTTAGCGATTGTTGCCGTTCCATTTTTAATAAGCTCTTCCGCGTTACCCAACCACACATCCGTCCCATGAGATAATCCAGAAATTTGTAGCAATTCTGAATAATTTTTTGGATGCGTTGCTTCTAACATTCCTCGAACAAACCGCGTTCCAAACTCTGGAACTCCTAACGTTCCAGTCTTGGAATTGATTTGCTCTGGTGTTACGCCAATTGAGTCAGTACCTGAAAATAGTGCCATAACGCCAGGATCATCCATCGGAATCGATTTTGGATCAATTCCGGACAAATCTTGGAGCATTCTGATCATTCTTGGATCATCATGACCCAGAATATCAATTTTCAGAATATTATCATGAATAGAATGGAAATCAAAGTGAGTCGTTTGCCATGCCGCATTTTGATCGTCTGCTGGATACTGAATTGGTGTGAAATCATAGATATCCATATAATCTGGGACAACAATAATTCCAGCTGGATGTTGTCCGGTCGTCCTTTTAACACCTGTCGCACCCTTTGCCAAACGGTCAATTTCAGCGTTTCTAAACGTCTGCTCTGTATCTCTTTCATACGCTTTGACGTATCCATAAGCTGTTTTGTCGGCAACCGTTCCAATCGTCCCAGCTCGATACACATTTTTTTCACCGAATAATACTTTCGTGTAATTATGGGCAATCGGCTGGTAGTCACCAGAGAAGTTCAAATCAATATCGGGGACCTTATTCCCAGTGAATCCCAAAAAGGTTTCAAATGGAATGTCATGGCCATCCCCGATCATGTACGTTCCACAATCCGGGCACTTCTTTCTTGGTAAATCATAACCTGAACTATATTCTCCATTTGTGTAGAAATGGGAGTATTGACAGTTTGGACAGCGATAATGGGGTGGCAATGGATTAACCTCAGTAATTCCCGTTAACGTGGCAACTAAACTAGAACCAACTGACCCACGAGAACCTACTAAGTAACCATCCTTATTACTCTTTGCAACAAGTCGTTGGGCAATTAAATAGATCACCGAGAAACCATTTCCGATAATACTCTTTAATTCCTTATCGAGTCGATCTTGGACAATTTGCGGCAATTCTTCTCCATAAAATGCATGAGCAGTCCGCATCGTCCGCTGTTCAATCTCATCTTCAGCGCCTTCCATTTTTGGCGTATATAACTTGTCCTTCAAAGGATGAACGTCGTCAATGAAATCGGCAATTTTATTTGTATTCGTCACGACGATTTGCTTTGCAGTATCCTCACCTAAAAAGGCAAAATCTTCAAGCATTTCATCGGTCGTTCTAAAGTGCACGTCCGGTAACTCCTGACGATTTAGCGGATTAGCGCCACCTTGAGAATGAATCAGAATTTTTCGATAGATAGCATCCTCGGGGTTCAAATAGTGAACGTCGCCAGTTGCAACGACCGGCACATCTAGTTCTTTACCCAATTTTACGATGTTGCTTATAATTTCTTCCAAATGCTTTTTGTTTTGAATTAGGCCACTATCAATTAGAGGTTGGTAAGCTGCATGTGGCTGCACTTCAAGATAATCATAGTACTTGGCAACCCTTAACGCCTCATCCCAACCCTTCTGCATCATTGCTGTAAATACTTCGCCAGAATCACAAGCAGACCCTATAATGAGACCGTCTCGCAGGCGAGTCAATTGACTTCGCGGAATTCTGGGAACGCGATAATAATACGAAACATTTGATAATGAAATTAATTTAAATAAATTCTTAAGCCCAGCCTGCGTTTTTGCCAGAATAATGGCGTGTGATGGCCGTGCATGCTTGTAGGCATCGTTTTCACTCATATGATCGTTTAGTTGATCATGGTACTGAATTCCATAACGATCCTCGGCGTCCGTCAGGAATAAGAAGTTTAAGTGTCCTGTTGACTCAGCATCATAGATTGCTCGGTGATGATGCTCCAGCGAAACTTTAAATCGTTTGGCCAGGGTATTTAGTCGGTAGCTCTTTAAGTCTGGGTATAAGAAACGAGCAAGCGTCAATGTATCAATGATTGGATTTTGGATTTCTGGTAAGTCATGACGACGATAGCCCGTATTCATAAATCCAACATCAAAGGTAACATTATGACCAACAATGATGGCATCCCCGCAGAACTCCTGGAAAAGTTTAAAGACATCGGCTTCAGATTTTGATCCTCTAACCATGTCGTCCGTAATGCTCGTCAAATTAGTCGTCAAATCGGATAAATGAAAGCCAGGGTCAATAAACTCTTCAAATTGATCAACCACATTTTTATTCTTCATTTTGACGGCTGAAAGTTCAATCACCTTGTCATAAATAGCAGATAGCCCAGTTGTTTCAACGTCAAATACAACATAAGTCGCATCCTTTAACGGAATATGCGCATCGTTGTAACCAATTGGAACCCCATCATCTACTAAATTAGCTTCAACGCCATAAATCATCTTAATATCATTTGCAGATGCGGCCCGAAATGCCTCAGGAAATCCTTGAACGCCAGCATGATCCGTAATTGCAATGGCAGATTGTCCCCAAGCTTTTGCTTGATTCACATAGTCGGTAATGTTATTCGTTGCGTCCATTTGACTCATTGTTGTGTGCAAATGCAACTCAACTCGTTTTTCGTTTTCTGGCGCAGTGTCCTGACGATCCTCATGCTTAATTTGATTAATATCAAACGCATTTAAGGTAAGTTCACGCATGAAGTTATCTTCCTGAACGCTACCCCGAGCTTTAACCCAGTCTCCCTCATCAAAGTCTGCAAACAAGGCTTCATCTGATTCATCTCTAGAAAACTTCTTAGCAACGATAGAGGAAGAATAATCAGTAATCTTCAATGTTAAAAGTTGGCGACCAGATCTCAGGACTCTGACTTCTTTCGCAAAAATGTACCCCTGAATGACAACTGATCGTTCTTCATCTTGAATATCAATTAACTGGGTAATTTCTTCAGAATCTTTTATCTTGCGACCAATCTGGCCCAATCCTGTGTGTGAACTAGCCCCATTAGATTTACTCCGTTTTTGGTTAGCTTGTTCAATCGCAATAGCAGCTTTTTTAGCTAGCTCAGAATCCTTTTTTTCTTTTTGTTGTTTAAATTCCTGAATTTTAGCTTGAGAAGCAGTTTCATCAACCATCGTATGAATTGAAAATTTCGGGAATCCAACTTCAACATACTTCGATTCGATAGGTCCAAGCGCTTGTCCAGTCAAGAAATTTTTCACGATTTCATTTTCAGCTAAGAGAATAACACGAGAATCTTGAAGAGAAGGCACCTGGTGATTACAAAGTTCCTGCGTCATTGATGAAGAAATACCACTGTTATTCACAATCCATTCCCAATAATCACCTAATAATTGATTAGAAAGTTCTGAACTGGCCGCAGTAATCGAGTACTCAACTTTAGCAATTGGCTGAAACTGTATGTGAAGTTGATTTTGTAAAGTCAAAAAAGCTGTAAAAGGTAAAATTTGGTCGAACTTAAAATAAAAATGCCAGACTTTCGATTGCTCGTGAACTTCCAGTTTTTCAATCTCGGCGTTTTTAAAATAATCTTTGTTAATTTCATCCTTTAAATCAAGTTGTTCAAGGAGTTTTATAAATAATTCATGATGATCAAGTGCCAACTTGCTTCCCCCTTATTAAATAATCTTCTGTATACAGAAGGAACCTGGGAACGATTCCCAGGTTCCTGTCTATTAGTCAGCCTTAAGCAAAATACCTATTGTATCCGCAAGTTCAGCAGTTTTAACTTCTAACGTTTCACCTGTTTTACGAATTTTTATTTCAACGATTCCTTCAGCAGCTTTTTTACCTACTGTAATTCTAATTGGGATCCCAATTAGGTCGGAATCAGCAAACTTAACGCCTGCACGTTCCTTACGATCATCAATCAATGTTCGGTAATGAGCCACAGATAATTGGTCGTTAATATCGTTTGCAACTGTCATCTGTTCTTCATTTTTGGCATTAACTGGAATGATGTGTAAATCAAATGGTGCAACGTCTCTAGGCCAGACCAGACCATTTTCATCTGCATTTTGTTCAGCAATTGCTGAAAGCAGACGGCTGACACCAATTCCATATGAGCCCATGATAACTGGCACATTTCGACCATTTTCATCAAGAACATCGGCCTTTAAAGCATCTGAATAGCGAGTACCCAGCTTGAAAATATGACCAATTTCAATACCACGGGTAAATTTCAAAACTCCAGAACCATCAGGCGAAACATCGCCCTCTTGAACTTCACGAAGGTCTGCATAATCATCAACCCTAAAATCTCGTTGTGGATTTACATTTATATAATGGAACCCATTTTCATTTGCGCCAACACCTACGTTGACCAAGTCTTTTACATATAAATCAGCAACAATTTTGACATCTTCGGAAACGCCGACTGGTCCAAGTGAACCAAATGAGGCGTTTACGTACTCCTGAGCTTGCCCGTCAGTTGCCATTTCTAAGACATCAGCAGACAAGAAGTTTTTGACTTTAACTTCATTAACCTCATGATCACCGCGAACTAAAACCATTACTGGTTTCCCATCAGCGATAAACAGGAGCGTTTTGATTAATTGACTGGTCTCTAACTCTAAAAACTTAGCCGCTTCATCAATCGTTTTAACTCCAGGAGTTTCAACTTTTTCCATATCTTTTATTGAAGCGTGAGACTTACTTGGGACGTATAGGCTTGTTGCCATCTCTAAATTAGCAGCATAGTCGGAGGCATCAGAATACACAATTGTATCTTCACCCACTGGTGCAATCGCAGAGAATTCTTTTGAGTCCTTACCGCCCATTGCACCGGCATCACCAATAATTGTCCTGTAATTTAGACCAATTCTGTCAAAAATATTGATGTAAGCTTTTTCCATCTGATTAAAAATAGAATCAAGATCTTCATAGTTCGTCGTAAAAGAATAAGCATCCTTCATGATAAATTCACGTCCGCGAAGTAACCCATATCGTGGACGATCTTCATCACGATACTTTGGCTGAATTTGGAACAAAACAAGCGGTAACCGTTTGTATGACTTAATAGAGTCCCGAATTAAGGTCGTGAAAGTTTCCTCATGAGTGGGTCCAAGAATGAAATCTGTATCATGACGATTCTTAAACTTAAATAGTGTATCGCCATAAGTATCATAACGCCCAGAATCCTTCCAAAGTGAAGCAGGAAGTACTGCAGGTGCTAACATTTCGACTGCATCAATCTTTTCCATTTCCTCGCGAATGATTGCTTCAATGTTAGATAAAACTCTAAATGCTAATGGAAGGTATGCATACATTCCGGCAGTTACCTGACGGATATATCCCCCTCGTAGCATCATTTTATGACTAATTGCTTCAGCATCACTCGGAACCTCTTTCAAGGTTGGAATAAGCATTTTTGACTGTTTCATATTTAATATTCCCCTCTGTAACTTCAAAAATCTTTATTTTATAAAATACCGCTCTATATCATTCCAAGTTACTAACACCATTAATAAAAGTAAAAACGCAACCCCTACCAGGGTAATTGCCGTTTCGACATTTTGTGAAAGTGGTTTTCTTCGAATACCTTCAATAAAGTTCAATAATATTTTACCACCATCTAAGGCAGGTATTGGTAATAAATTTACAATTCCAAGGTTTAATGATAGAAATGCCAAGAAATATAGAACACCAGATAGGCCACCTTGAGTTGCTTGCGAGGTCGTGGCAAATATAGCCACCGGCCCACCAAGATCATTTAAACTAAAGTGCCCTGAGACCATGTTCCAAAGTGCCCCAAATAAGGCCACCGCCATGCTCCAAGTTTGTGTGAATCCAGAAATAAGAATACTCCCTATATCCGTCTTCATATATCTAGTAATTCCAATTACGCCGACCGTATTCCCTGATTCAGTTTCCTTCTTTGGCGTTAGCTGAATTGCTTGGCGTTTGCCATCGCGAGAAATCGTCAAATCAGTTTTCTTGCCACCTTGTTTTTGAATTTCAGCAGCCAGTTTACTCCAGGTTTTTGTGCTTTTACCGTTAACTGCAACAATCTTATCACCAGATTTTATTCCTGCATCTCTGGCAATTGGTGTTGCATCATTAACCTTTACCTGGTTTCCATTGGAGGGAACTCCCCCCAGAGCAAACGAAAACATTGTAAAAACAATGATTGCCAAAATAAAATTATTCATTGGTCCTGCAAAGTTAGTCATTAATCGATGACCAAGCGTCGCTGATTGGAATTGAACATCCTTAGGTGCAATTTGGACTTCAGTACCATCGGATTCAATAATTGTTGCATCATGATCAACGTTGTATCGCTTCAGTTCATCCTCGTTGCCGTTTTCAAATCCTTCAATCCAAAGCGCTTCCTCAAGATCAGTTGCAGATACTTCCAGTGGAATCCCATTAAACAATGTAGATTTCTTACTAGCATTAATACGTTCAACCTTGCCTGATTTTCCAACGTAAAGGCTAACGGGAGTCCCAGGCTTTAACTCATCGCCCTCGTCCTCTTCGCTTCCAGCCATTCGAACGTATCCACCCAGTGGTAATAAACGAATCGTGTAAGTCGTTCCATTTGCTCGGTGATTAAACAGCTTTGGTCCCATTCCAACAGAGAATTCTCGAACCAGAATACCCGACCTTTTTGCAAAGTAAAAATGGCCAAATTCGTGCACAATGACCAAAATACCAAAAACAATAATAAAAGTTATGATGGTTGTTATCACTAGTATTTAACCTTCCAATTCTAAATGTATTTTCTACAGGATACATGAGCTCATTCCGACACGCAAATTAACTGTTTACTAGATTAACGCAAATAGGTGCATCAGCGGTAGAACTAATAGTAAACTATCAAATCTATCTAAGATTCCACCATGCCCTGGTAAAATTTTTCCAGAATCTTTAACGCCATAGAAACGCTTAAGCGCTGATTCAATAAGATCACCGAATTGGCCTACTATTGATAATCCAATGCTAATGAAAATCATTGTAATTAAGCTATAGGTTCCCTGGGGAAAAATAGCACAGTAGATGGCAGCCACTATAACAGCAACCACCGTTCCACCAACTGACCCTTCCCATGTTTTATTTGGACTAATATGGGGTGCTAATTTATGGGAACCAAACTTTTTCCCAATCATGTAGGCACCGCTATCGGTAATCCAAACAATTAATAATGCATAGAATAAGGTGGAAAGGCCAACCTCTCTGGCCGCAATAAAGTAATGAAACCCAGTTCCAATATAAAATAGGCCAAGCGTTAGAACCGCTGCGTCGTCAAAGGTAAATCGATTCTTTGAGATGACTGTTCTAAGCAATAATAGAGCAACCATTAAGTAAACAATATAGATAACCGATAATTGAGCCGGAAACTTATCCGTCCATTTATCAGGAGAAATTAAAAACAGGATTGCGATTCCTGAAATCAAGGCCTCCGCAGAAACCAATAATTTTTTACGCATGATTAGTAGTTCTGAAAGAGCAACTAACCCCAGTACAAGTGCAGCTATATCAATCCAAATATTTCCAGCAACTATAATTGGAATAAAAATGATTAATGCGATAACTGCTGTAATAACCCGTTGCTTCAAAAAATGACCCCCTTAATTAGTTTCCTTTAGTCCGCCAAACCGTCGCTGGCGTCCCTGGAAAGTATGAATAACCTCTTTGAGTGTGTCTGCTGTAAAGTCTGGCCAATGAGTTTGAACGAAGACCAACTCACTATAGGCAACTTGCCAAAGTAAAAAGTTTGATAATCGTTCTTCACCTGAAGTTCGGACAAGGACGTCCGGGTTTTCAAATGGCGCCAATGAATGCGTCATTAAGTTTTCGCTAATGGTGTCTGGCGTAACTTCCTCTGGCTCAAGGTTCCCCATTTTCACCTGGTTCGCGATCGACTTAACCGCAGTAGTTATCTCAGCTTGACTCCCATAATTAAGGGCAAAGTTAAGAACCATACCAGTGCAGTCTTTCGTGTCTTCGATTGCCTGATTTACGGCTTTTTGAGTTCCCTCAGGTAATTCTTCAATATATCCCATAACGTTAACTCTCACATTATTTTTAATTAAATCTGGCACAAACGTATTAAAAAAGCTGACTGGTAATTTCATAATATAATTAACTTCGGCCTTGGGACGTTTCCAATTTTCAGTTGAAAACGCATAGAGGGTTAAGACCTTTACGCCAAGGTCACTAGCAGCTTTTGTGATTGTTTTTACCGTATTCATACCTTGCTTATGACCTGCCACCCTTGGAAGATGTCGCTTTTGCGCCCATCGTCCGTTGCCATCCATGATAATTGCAATATGGTTAGGAATATGATCCAAATCAACTTCAATATTCTGATTATCTACCTTTTTATCTGTAGAAGACACGTGTCACCCCTCCAATTAAAAACGGGATTGGAATATGTCCAATCCCATCTACCTAATTTTATTCTACTGAATTAGACGCCATTCACCGCGATTTGCTTCTACTAAAGTGTTGAAGTACTGGAGAACGTTATTTGCATCCTCTGGACTCTTTTCACCTAGCATATTCAATCCAACACCAGTAGGAAGTGCCTCTGAAAAATCAGTAATTTCGTTGTTATTTTCGATTGTAGCGTGAGCAAAGGCAACAATCCAATCCTCACCGATTAGCTTTATCACTAAAAAGAATAAATTAAAGTCATCCGTGATGTAGACCGGTTGAGTATAAACGCCTTCCTGAATTTCATGGAGTTCATTACCGTTGTAATTCAAAACTGAAAGATTCTCAGCATTCACACCCTGGCTAAGTTTGAAAACCATCTTTTCAAATTCCGGAGAGCCTGGTGTAATTTCTTCATTCGTTTCATCATGACCATTATTTTCAGACATTCTCTGCTCCCTCTGACTAGGTATCTAGCCGTTCATGATTTCTTTTTCTTTATCAGCTGCAATTTTTTCCATATCTTTTGCTGAAGAATCAGTTATTTTTTGAACCTGATCTTCGAGACTATGCAATTCATCATCAGTGATATCGTTTTTCTTATGTGACTTCTTCAACTTATCCATTGCTTCACGACGGACGTTTCTCAAAGCGACTTTACCTTGTTCAGTCGTTGCCTTCACTTGCTTAGCTAATTCTTTACGACGTTCTTCAGTCAATTGAGGAATGACAAGCCGAATAGTATCACCATCATTTGCAGGTGTAATACCAAGATCAGATTCTTGGATTCCCTTTTCAATATCCTGTAACGCAGTCTTATCAAATGGTGTCACCATAATAACTCTTGGTTCTGGAATGGTAATTGACGCAACCTGGTTAATTGGTGTTTCAGTTCCGTAATAGCTAACTGTTACTCGGCTTAACAAACTGGCATTCGCACGTCCTGCTCGAATAGTACCAAACTCACGTGTCAGTGCCTCTTCAGCCTTTTTCATTTTACTTTTTGCTTCATCAAGAATTTCATTTGCCATATTATTTTCCCCTTACGGTTGTACCGATATTTTCGCCCTCAACAACTTTTTTGATGTTTCCGGGTTTGTTTAAATTGAACACAACTAACGGAATATCATTATCCATGGAAAGTGTGCTAGCAGTAGAGTCCATTACTTTCAGGCCTTTATTGATGATATCCATTTGAGTCAACGTATCATATTTCTTTGCAGATGGATTGACCTTAGGATCCGCAGAGTAAATCCCATCAACGCCATTTTTCGCCATTAAGATTGCATCTGCGCTAATTTCTGCAGCTCGCAATGCAGCGGTTGTATCTGTTGAGAAATAAGGACTTCCCGTTCCTCCAGCGAAGATCACAACCCGATTTTTTTCGAGATGTCGAATTGCCTTTCGACGAATATAAGGTTCCGCAATGGACCGCATTTCAATTGACGTTTGCACTCTTGTAGGAACCCCGAGAGATTCTAAATTATCTTGCAGAGCCAAAGCGTTCATGATGGTTGCTAACATGCCAATGTAATCAGCTTGAGCCCGTTCCATGCCCATTTGTGCGCCAGATTCACCACGCCACATGTTTCCTCCGCCAACAACAATTGCAATTTGTAAGCCGAGATTATAAACATCTTTAACTTCTTGAGCAACTTCTTTAATAACTGGTGGATGAATGCCAAAGCCTTGGTCTCCAGCAAGAGCTTCACCGCTTAATTTTAATATAATCCGTTTGTATTTAAGATCCGACATCGTGATCCTCCTATCAATTTCAAACTCAATTTTATCATAATCTAGTGCTAGTAAACAGTGTTAGCGCACGCAGATTCGCTTAATTTACCTAAAACTTCAAAAAAAGATGGCTCTATACTTTTTCCTGTT
>NZ_AZGJ01000041.1 GCF_001436395.1 Secundilactobacillus malefermentans DSM 5705 = KCTC 3548
CTCAGGAATCAGCTTACATCCACCTTAAGGCCAAATAGAATGGGAAAACAAATTATACCAATTAAAAGTGTGTTATATATAGCGTTTTTGATGGATTTCATAGAATAATTACTCCAATTGAAAATTTAGAAGCACACATCAGAGATAACTCGAGAGGCAACACCTGCCCAATAATTATTTAAGCCAACTTTTTTTAGAGCTTTTTTTAAAGCAGTTTCAATTTTGCCGCCGAAATTACCGGCGTAGTTTGCTACTTTATTAATTGCAGTCCAATTAAGTCCAACAGCTTGTAATCCAGTAGTTTTAGCGATTTTGGTGTATGCTTTCTTGCCCATTTTTTTAAGTCCGGCTTTCATCAATTTAGCTGCAGCTTTTGCAGTTAATCCTGCCTTACCACTTTTTTCTGTATTTGAAATAATGGTCTGTCCATAACTTGGATCCAAAAAATCAGCGGAATCTTTAACTTCATTTACAAGACAACTCAAAATTACATTAACAGATTGCCTCTGCTGTTCTGTTAATTATTTATCGGTATTAGCAATAAAAATTGGATTATTAGGATTAAGTGTCACTACTTTATTAGGTAATTCACCGGTATCATTGTTGACACTTTTGGACAGATCAATAACTTGATCAGCTTTTACTGTGTAAGCTGATTGAATAAATAGTGCTGATAATAAAATGCTTGTTAATAAAGTGGATACAACTTTAATTAAATTTTTAATGATAATTACTCCTTGTGGTTAATTTTATTATCAATGCGCATTGAGTTATTTTGTTAACATAAAAAGCTTAAAGCCGTGGGACTAATAATACAAGTAACCAGTAGTTTACGGATAGCTAAATGTGTGACCATTATAAATTTTTGGCAGAAAATGATTCAAAGAAGTGTAAGTCCTGAAGTGAAAGGAGCCATCCTACTGCAACGACTTAGGATACCAAAGGAAAAGACTGGGGTCAGAAAATCTTTTAGTGTCAAATAAAATAGGGAAGTTTGTTGACAAAGTAAAAAGAGGCGACTATATTATCATTTAGTTAGTTTAATTAATCAAAAGCTAACTAAAACACAAACGAAAATTTGGAGGCAGTTCAATGTCAGATAAAACAAACAGTCTAATGGACTTATTTAGTCAATTAATGACGCAGCCATTCTTTATGGGCGCCTTAAAACGAAACGAAAACATGCATCGTTATAGCGATCTCGATAAAGGACGGGGTCGCGAACGCTTATTGAAATTACTGAGTAAGCAGGATGGGTTAACGAACGCTGAAATTGTTGAGCTACTGGATATTCGACCTAGTTCAGTCAGTACCATGGTCAAACGATTGGAAGACGGCGGCATTGTTGAGCGGCAACCACTTGAAAGTGATGGTCGCATGTCCGCTATCCATTTGACCGAGAAGGGTCGCAAGCTCCTGGATTCAACTAATCAAAGCCATAATGAAATTTCGGAAATATTCTTTGAGTCTTTATCCGAAGACGAGCAACAGCAGCTTCATGATTTGTTAAGTAAGCTGTTAAGTGGAATGCCCGATGTCAAAAAAGAAATGATGAAGTTCATGCCGCACCATGGTCAGTTTCATAGAGGACGACCATTTGATTTTCATGACGGAATGAATGGAAGAAACCCGTTTGATCGGGATTAATTAGAAGAAGGCGCAGTCATGCAAAGAGGACCACGAGGCACAAGCATGCCTTATAAAAAGACAAAATTTAGTTTAAAAAGTTTCTTTGGTTTGCTGAATCAAACAAAACCGGCGTATTGGTTACTAGGCTTGGGATTGTTTTTCGGCCTCATTTCAACGGGTGCCCAATTAGCAATCCCCAAAATGGCCAGCAGTCTGATTAATAGTTTGAAACATGCATCTAATTATCATGAATTAGAGTTGGTTATTGGCCTTTTCATTGGAAGTGCGATTATCAGCGCCCTTTCAGGATCCGTTCTTGGATTCTTCGGTCAGGATGTAGTCGCAAAACTTCGGAATCGGTTATGGGGAAAATTGCTTCATTTACAAATTCCTTACTTTGATAACACCAAGTCGGGAGAGATGACATCGCGTTTAGTCAACGACACAACGCAAATCAAGGATTTTCTTGCTAGCGCGGTTCCTTCAATGGTGACCTCCATCCTGATAATCATTGGTGCTTTATTTTTAATGATTCAAATGGATTGGCGGATGACTGCCATCATGGTTCCAGCAATTCCGCTGGTACTCCTAGTGATGATGCCACTCATCCGTTTGTCAGCCAAGGTGGCGCGTGCTCGCCAAGATGCGCTTGCTACGTTTACCGGTGATACGGGCGAAACATTGAGCGAGATTCGGCTGGTGAAATTATCAAACGCCGAACCCTACGAAGAAAAACGAGGGGCAGATTCAGTAGAGAAACTCTACCGGATTGGGTTGAAAGAAGCCGTTTACGCTTCTATAGCGAATCCCCTTATAATGGGGGTGATGATGGCGCTAGTGATTGGCGTATTGATCTATGGTGCTAGTCGAGTTTCGGCAGGAACGATGACGATGGGGACCATGTTTGCGTTCCTGATGTACCTCTTCCAGATAATGGGACCCGCAGGAAATTTGGGCAACTTCTTCTCGTCAATGTCACAGGCTAGCGGTTCCACAGAACGGGTGAGAGACTTGCTAAATGAACCAGAGGAAGATTTAAGTGCTGATGGCTCATTAGATATCGACAATGAAACCCTCAAAGTCAGTCACGTGAACTTTGCCTATGATCAAGATGAACCAATTATTCAGGATCTCTCATTTGAAGCAAAACCGAATACAGTTGTTGCGTTTGCTGGGCCTTCAGGTGGCGGTAAATCGACAATCTTTAGTCTATTGGAACGCTACTATGAGCCGGATTCAGGCAAAATTACAATTGGTGATCAAAATGTGACGGATTTGAATTTGGCAAATTGGCGCGAGCAGATTGCCTTTGTATCTCAAGACTCAGCCATTATGGCGGGCACCATTCGCTATAATTTGACGTATGGATTGGCCGATGACGACATTGACGACTATACCGATGATGACCTTTGTCACGTCTTAACGTTAGCTTATGCAGATAAGTTTGTTCATGAAATGCCGGATGGATTAGACACGACCGTCGGAGAGCGGGGCGTCAAACTTTCAGGCGGACAGCGACAACGAATTGCAATTGCGCGAGCCTTTTTGAGAGATTCAAAGATTTTAATGCTCGATGAGGCAACGGCATCATTGGATTCAGAATCAGAGGCCATGGTTCAAAAAGCCATTGATGAATTGATGAAGGGCCGGACCACTTTGGTCATCGCCCACAGACTGAGCACGATTGTTAATGCGGATACCATCAACTTCATTGAAAAAGGCCATGTGAGTGGTAGTGGGACGCATCAAGAACTTCAAGAGAAATCTCCATTGTATCGAGAGTACGTGAAGACGCAGTTTAATCAATAATTTATTAGAAGAGAAAACAGCTTGACGTGAGCAACATGAATTCTAAAACAAATACAAAAGGGCTCCAATCTAGTTAGACAACTAATCTAACTGAATTGGAACCCTCTTTTTATCATAGTTATTTAATATCGTTTACCAATGCTTCCAAAAATTCATTCGCAGTTCCAACATAGCCGAAGTCAGAAACGGCAAAAATTGGCGCTTTGTCATCTGTATTGACAGAAACGACTTTACCCGCATTTTCGATTCCAACGGTGTATTGCACAGCACCGGAAACGCCTAGATTGATGAGCAAATCAGGTGCGATCGTGTTTCCACTTTGGCCAATTTGGCTTTCGTGACTGAACTTAGGGTTATCAGTCAGGGGACGGGAAACACCGACCATGCCACCCAATTTTGCTGCAGCTTTTTCAGCTAGCGCGATAGTTTTGTCGTTGTCTGCGCCTCGACCCAGGGCGACCACAATCTTGGCATCCGCAATGTTAGCGGAGCTACTGATAATTGGCTTTTCGCTGACGACTTCAATGTTAGCTTCTGAATGAAAGGTGAAAGTCGCGGTGGTTATTTTAACGTTAGCACCAGTGACCTTTTCCGCATTAAACGTATTCGGTCGAACCGTTGCCATTTGAGGGCGGTGGTCAGGGCACAGAATCTCACACATGATGTCGTCACCATACGTTGGTTTCACCTGAATGAGGTCCTCACCATCGTAATAAACGTCAAGACAGTCGGCCGTCAAACCGGTTCGAAGCTTAGCCTGCAAACGGGGAGCAACTGAACGACCTTGCACCGTTGCGGGGAAGAGTAAGCCGTTTGGTGTATTGGCACTGACAACCTGAAAAAGCGCGTCGGCAAGCTCACCATCAGTTGGCTGAGTGAAATGGTCGTCTTTGAGAACGATGATTTCGTCTGGACCATATTCCTTAACGGTTTCCTCGGCATTCGTGGTTAAATCTTCTGCAAGGAGGGCAACGACTGGTCGACCTTCCGCAATTTGGCGAGCTTTTGTAATCAGCTGGAGACTAGTTGGCTCAACCTTTTGTCCGTTTAATTGAACGTAAACCCATAATGCATTATTCATGATTGACCTCCTAATTGTTCAGCTCTGAAAGTAGTTGAGTGACGGCTTTTGATGCATGGGTTGGCAATTGTTCCATTTGTTTAGTGGCCTTATCTGGCGCATAAACCTTTCGAACAACAGTTGGCGAACCTGCCTGACCAATTTGTGAGTTATCTAAATCAAGGTCCTTTTCACTCCAAATGGTGACTGACTTTTCAAAACTCGTTTGAATGTTCAACGGATTTTCATAGCGCGGTTGATTGAGTTCCGCCCGAACGGAAACCACAGCTGGTAAGGTTACTTTGACTTCTTGAACAGCGCTGTCGAGTAGTCGTTTTACCACTAACACGTTGTGATCGTGCAACTCGATGTTTTCGGCAAAGGTAATTTGTGGAATGGCGAGATCTTCAGCCACGATTGGGCCAACCTGGCCAGTGTCGGCATCAACGGATTGACGGCCAAATAGAATAAGGTCAACATTGCCAATCTTTTTAATTCCTGCGGCGAGGGTGTAGGCGGTTGCGAGCGTATCAGCACCACCGAATGCCCGTGAGCTTAGCAAAACAGCTGAATCTGCGCCCATTGCCAAACCATCGCGCAATGAACTGATGTAGCTATCCGGTCCCATGCTGAGCAAAATGACCTCACCGCCAGCCTGTTCCTTCAATTGAATTGCAGCTTCAATGGCATTGCGGTCATAGGGATTAATGTCGCCCTCCACGTTTGACCGGACGAGGTTATGAGTTTCAGGATCAATTTTAACGGCCCCAACTGGCACCTGTTTAATACAAACGACAATTTTCATTTTGGTAGCTCCTTATTTAGTGACTTCGCTAAGTGAGATTTCGGTATTCATCTTTTCAACGGTACCCTCCGCAATTTCCATTGCGCGGGCATCCCGAATGAGATGTTCAACCGGATACTCGCGACTGTAGCCGTAACCGGCAAGAACCTGCAGTGCCTTGTCACCAGCTGAAACGGCTGCACGACTCCCATAGGATTTCGCCATTGCGGCAACTTCGGAGTAGGGTTGGCTAGCATCCTTCGCTTTCGCGCCTGCCTCGTATAGCAACTGGGTATTTTGTTTGGCAATCGCAATGTCAGCTAATTTTTCCTGAATAATTTGAAGTTCATAAAGGGGAGTATCGAGGGCTTTTCGCTGCTTTGTGTAATCAATGGCAATCTTTAACTCGTGTTCTAAAATGCCGGCTAAAACAGCGCCCATCAAAATTCGTGCATCATCGTGCGCATTATTACCAATGTCGTGTCCCTGACCAATTTTCCCAAGCATGTGGTAGTCGGGCACCACGATGTGATCCATCACGATTTCACCCACAGGAACACCCTTTAAGCCGAGAAAATATTATCGCTTGCCAAATTGGAACCCAGGCATATCTTGATCGACCACGAATACGACAAATTCGTCATCCTCAGTTTTTGCGAGAACACAGTAAACTTGTGCGAGGCCGCCATTTGTAATCATGATCTTATCGCCAGTAATCACCCAGTTGTCACCCTGTTTAACGGCGCGGGTAGAAATTCCGGCAGGATTGGAGCCCCCTGAGGCCTCGGTTTGCGAAAAGGCGAAAATTCGGTTGGTTGCGGATGGTAAGTATTTTTGGTTCAGCTTCTCGTTTCCGTATTTGAGGAATTGTTCAATCGTTTTAAAGTGGCCCTCCAAAGTGACGGCCATACTTGCATTACCAAACGCCATATGGTGCAACGCCTCGGCAGCAGATTCATAGTCAAACGCGGCGCCGCCAAACTCACGGGGAAGGATCATTCCCAACAAGCCATTATCGATTACCTTTTGGAATAATCCGTCGGGGTAATCTCCTAATTTATCAATCGCCATATCTAGCGGTGCCAACTCGTTAGTCGTAAAATCAACAATCATTCGTTGGAGCATGTTTCTTGCAGCCAGTTTATCAGCAGTCATAATGACACTCCTTAAATAATATTTTCACAATTCTCTTTATTCCAATAATATATATCCAAATATTCCAATAGTCAATAATTTCACTTGTGAAATCACAAAAGCGATTGGGTTTGGGCAAGAGTCTGCTATAATGAAGTCAAATCTTTGAATTAGAGGGCCTAGACATGGATATTGAAAAGTTTATTCAAACCCGGAAAAAGTTAGGTTATACACAAGCAACGCTCGCCGAAGGGATTTGTACACAGGCGACGATTAGCAAATTCGAAAAAAATGGGAAAATGATTTCGACGAAGATATTGGTTCAGTTGTGTAAACGACTGGGATTATCATTGAATGATATTTTTCCAAATGAGGACATGAACGATACTGGTTATTCTCAAATTCTTGAGCGAGCAGAATTCGACCTCATCACAAGCGACTATCAAGATGCCTTTAAACAATTAGAGCTGGTCGACTTTGATCGGCTAAATAATCCAGAAAGCAAGATGCAGTATCTGTATGTTCGCGGATTTAGTTTGGCGTTGAGTAACCAAAAACAAGATGATGCGATTTTTAGTTTTGAACAAATTTTGAATGGCTTAGACGAGGATCACGAGACAATTTATGCGCAGCTTGCTTACGTTGGACTAGGAATTTCATATGCTAACGCCGGTGACCAGAAGCGCGCAGAATTCTTCTTTTCCAAAATGCCAGAACGATTGAGTCACGTTAACCAGACCGACACGAGTACCGTGTGGAAGGTATTAAGTATGCTGTTCTATACAGGAGAATTTTACTCAAACGTCGCCGACTACGAAACTAGCAACACGCTGTTGGAGAATGTGATCACGCGAAGCTCCGAGCGTCACGTTACTTTTTACACTGCCAGAGCGCAGTATCAGCTTGCCCAAAACTGGGTGGCGATGAAAACGGATAAGGCACAGGTGCTTGCAATGCTACGAGATTCGGACGCATTTGCCCGGTTTAACCATAACGAAAAACTGCTTAAGCGTGTCCGCCGATTGATCCAAGAGATTGAAGAGTAAGAATAGAAAACTTTATTTCTTCCTATTTAAGTTATAAAAAAGTCATACCTTTTCGCTATTCTTATAGAATAGATAAGCTGAAGGGGTGACTTGAATGAATAATAATAGCTATAAACAATTTTTAATTAAATTTGGGATGCAAAATAGCATATTTGAGGCGCAGAACTTTTTTGACCTATTAGAAGTACCAGTTAGTTACCAGCAGAATTTTACTAAGCTGCGGGATAATGTGTTGAAGCCATTGACGATGCTCAGCGAATATCGGATAAAATTTCAACTTCAATATGAAGGACATCAATTAGTGCAAGTTATTTTGAATCAGCCTGACCAATGTGCCTTTCTGACTTATTCTCAAGTTCCAGACTTACATTTGAATGAGGTGGAGCAAGAGGCTTTAGCAAGATTCTCAACCTGCTACCACGTTGAAGAAATAATGGATCCGCAAATTACACGAAGACGGGCGACACTTAACGCATTAAATCGTTTATCAAATCGAGAATTTAAAAATTATCAGCTCGCTGTTGAAAAGCAAAACGAAGCGCCGGTTGTGAACCCAGTTGTCAAAACGCTGGTATGGCCAGGGCTGGAGAACCGGGATTACGCGTAGCTAATTTAAGATAGACTTTCAGAGATGGGGGTCTTTTTTTATATTTCAAATTTCTCATTAATATGAAGAATCTCTCATGAACATTGACTTACCGCATGATGTATTGGAAAATGTGGTAGTTGTGTTTCAGAGGATTTAATAAATGGAGTGTTAACGAAATTATGATAAATCAGAACCGGCACATGTCTGCCAAACCACGTGGGCGAATGCTTGATCGCATTTGGGTCCCACTTATCGCGTATACCGTCCTGTTCGTTGCGATTGTTGCAATGACGTATGGCCTTATTTATCTCAATAGTCGATCATTTATTTGGGAATTGGATGGGATTGCCCAACATTTTCCAATATTAACGGAATTACATAAATTATTAACGAGCCATGAGTCGCTTAGTGGCTGGTCGTGGGATCTGGGGCTCGGTGGCGATAAGTTATCAACCTTCTCCTATTACGTGCTGGGGGATCCGGTGAACTACTTAGTTGCGCTATTTCCAGCTAGGTTAATTGAACGGGCCTATCAATTATTTATTATTATTCGATTGTATGCCATTGGATTGGCCTTTATTCCCTTTGCAAAAAGCTTGGGATTCAAGCATCGAAACATTGTGATTGGAAGTCTCCTTTACACATTTAACAGCTTTACCTTTTATGTCAGTATTCATCACCCATTTTTCTTGATGCCATTGATCTTCCTACCGTTGTTATTCTGGGGAATTGACCGGATTTATCAGGGAAAATCACCAATTGTCATGATGATTGCAACGGCGTTTACGCTCCTTAGTAACGTCTATTTTGCCTACTTATTGGGATTGGTTAGTTTCCTATACGCCATTATTCGGTATATTGACATGAAGGTGCGCCGAACGCTTAATCGCAGCCTGCTACAAATATTGGGGCATTTTGCTTTAACCATTGTGGTCGGTATATTAAGTGCTGGCATTCTGTTGATTCCAACCGTTATTGCCATGTTGTCTTCAACTCGAGTTGGAGGGACCAACTTTGCAAATGGGTTCAAATTGTATACCCATGACTATTACTTAACCTTACCAAGTTCAATCCTTTCAACAAACGGGGTGAACTATTGGTTGATATTTGGGATAACGGGTCTCAGTTTCTTGGGAATGATCTATGTCTTCAAACATTTCAGAGAAAATGGCGCACTAGCCACTGGTCTCATCTTGGTTTTCCTTGGAACCCTGTTTCCATGGGTTGCCGCAACGTTTAACGTTATGTCGTCGCCTTCTAATCGATGGGTGATGGTTATTCAGCTACCAATGGCCCTAGCGGCAATGGTTCTGCTTGAACATTTCAACAAATTAAGTACATCTGATTGTTGGTGGATGACAATTGGGTGCTTACTCCTACTTGTTGTTTCATGGGCCTTGATTGGGGGGCTTTTCAGGGATGCACACGAAGTAATGGCCTACGTTTTACTGGCCGCTACACTTGTGATTGTCATCACCCCTAACCTCTTTCTCAACCATGCAAGCTGGCGATGGCCCGCTTTGGGGGTCGCGACCTTTGTTTCATTGATTAGTACTGGAATGGGCCTATATAACACAGATGCTTCCAGCTACACTGAACAGCAATTATTTGCGGGTAGTGCAACGCAGTGGGCTAAGAACTACTATGATCAAGTGGATCAAAAGCTGAAGCAGTCAGCAAGCAATTTTTACCGGACGTCCACAACCAAGGGCTACTATAACTACAAAACGGTTAACAACGATATTCCAATGCTTTTAGGAGTCCATAATATTGGGGCTTACTATTCGGTTCAAGATAAAAAGGTTTTAGACTTTTCGGAATCGGTTGGAAATTCGCAATCCGCAATGAATGATCCGATTAGAAGTGCCGATCACAGAACCACATTGGAAAATGTGCTTGGCGTGAGATATCTATTCATGCGTATTGACCAAGTTGGCAAGCAGTCGATGCCATATGGCTTTAAATACGTTCGTAAAGCAAATGGCCATATTCGCGGTTTTCGGGATAAGAAGGCGCGTGGCGTAGGTAATAATACGGGAACGGTCCTTTTGAAGAACAACAATGCCTTACCATTAGCGTATGTGCAAACAAAGCAAGTGACTAACGCCCAATACCAAAAGATGTCCCCTTGGCAACGAGAACAGAGTATGACGTACGGTGCCGTTACGGAAGGTAAGGCAACGGGCGTCAAAACGGCAAAGGTGAAAAATCGCAGCAAAACAATTAGTTATGCAGTCGAAAATCTAAGCCATCCCCTCATGAATAAACGACAAGTCGTCCTTTATCGTGAGCGGAATAACTTTGAAAAATCGATTTCTGTTTTGCCCGAAAGCCAAAGTAAATCACAAATCCAGACCTTTACACCTAAGGTTGACAAAGATCAAAAATACGGTTCAGGTGCCTATCCAGCAACCCCAACGTTGCAACAAGCATTGAATAAAAACCGCAGCATTTATGAAGATAACGCAACGGAAAACGAATCCGGACTTCACTCAATTACGAGTGATGCATCTGGAAACGTGATGGTATACAAGCTGAACTTTAAAAATCCAAGTAAGGTGAAGAATACGGAACTGTATTTAGACCTGTCTGGAATTTCAATTAAAGCACCAACCACGCGTGACGTGTTAACCCAAAAATGGTATGTGTCCGTCTTCAGGAATGAAACTCGCTCGAAGTTCAAAGAATTCCAGCAAATGCGCTCGGCCATCTTAAATCCGAACGTGAAGGGCTACTCTTTGACGGCAGAAACGGCGGATAATTCCAATAATAGTGTTCAACTTGGGGTTAATAACATGTCCGACTACGAAAAGAAGTCGCATACGTTGATTAACCTAGGTTACTCCACAAAGAATCGAAAGGGCGTTGTCCTGAGATTAACGGGTGTGACGGGGTTGAACATCAAAAAGGCAAAGCTGATTGCGGTTCCATTTGGTAAATCATATACCAATCGCCTTCAGAAGTTGAAGAAGACGAAGCTGAACAATTTGACGATTCACTCGAATAAAGTGACCGGTACGACTCATAATTCAACCAATGGGATTCTCACGACCTCTATTCCTTACAGTAAGGGATGGAAGTTGACGGTGGATGGTCAAGCCAAAGCGACAAAGGTTGTTAACAAGGGCTTTGTTGGGGCGGCTGTTTCAGCGGGTCACCATAAGATTGTGTTGACGTACCATACTCCCGGTTTAACGCTTGGAAAAGTGGCAACCATCATTGGGCTCTTGGGCTTAGTGGCAAGTGGTATTCTATTTTCGGGAAGATTCGTAGAAATGAAACGAAAAGAAAATAGGCATTAAATTAAAAACAGGCCAACGTGGACAGTTTTCCGTCCAGGTTGACCTGTTTTTATGTGCAATTATAAATTCTTCAACTCTGCTGCAGTTGGATAAGATTTTTGAGTGCCTTTTCTTGTGACCGTCACCGCCGCATAATCATTGGCGTGTTGGAGGGCTTCAGAAACGGACTCACCCGCCACGTAGTAATGGGCAAAGGCACCAATGAATGAATCACCAGCGCCGGTCGTATCAACAGCATCAACTTTGTGAGCGTCAATTAGTTTGAAATCGTCCTTGCAAACCCAAAGGACCCCACGAGAACCAATCGTCACAATGAGATTTTCGACACCCTCATCGATTAATTTATGAGCAGCTGCCTTAATCTCATCGATACTTTCTACTGGCATACCCGTGATGGTTGAAAGCTCAGTTTCATTAGGGGCATAGAACTGCACTTGGTTAACAAATTCCCTGTTAATTCCCTCAACGGCAGGAGCTGGATTTAGGAGAACGGGAACGTTGGCTGCACGCGCAATTTCAATCGCCCTGTAATTCGTTTCCAGCGGAATTTCCTGCTGAAGGACAATTAATTTTGAGGACTGAATTTGAGATTTGAATTGGTCAAGTGCGTCTGGTGTTAACTCATCATTGGCACCCTTCACAATAATAATTCGGTTGCCAGATGTGGGTTCAACGAAAATTGGGGCAACGCCGCTATTGGCCTTACCGTGAATAATCATATCCGTTTTGATACCATTTTCTTGATAGTTGTCGAGTTGTTGCTGGCCGAATTCATCAGCACCGACCGCCGTAATCATGGCAACATCGGAACCAAGGCGGGACGCAGCAATTGCCTGGTTGGATCCTTTACCACCAAATCCCATTGAGAAAGAGGGGGCACTGATTGTTTCGCCTTCTTCGGGCATCCGATCAATATAAGTCATGAGGTCAATCATGTTTGAACCAATTACGGTAATATCTGCCATTTTGTATTCACTCCAAGTTAAAATTTCATTACTGGTAACGCTTACATTTTAGTATAAACTATTTTGAAAACGAAATGGTCAATTATTGAAAATTAAGTAAGAAATTTATCAAAATGGGAGCGACAGGCTGAATATGGTAAACTGACCCCATAATCAATTTGAAATAGGTGAGTAAATGGTTAAGCAGGGTAAATTTTCGCGAGTTAGTTCCCAGAAACAATTAAAAAATCGAATAAAACAGAAGAAACAGGGAAACAGGCGAACCATCGCCGACGAAAAGTTGGAGGAATTTGTCCTGGTTCGTTACGGGCTGACGCTTAAAAAGAATCTCAATAAACTGTCACAGGAAACAATGCAGCGGTTTTTAATGATTTGGATTGAAACCGGACAAACGATTGAGTCCACGAAATGGTCAATTCAACAACTGACGAAGACGACTTTGCAACGAGTCAATATCCGAGTTCCCTGGCAATTTTTCAAAGAGATGGCTGAAAATTGGGGCGTTGTTCAGCACTTCATCGTCAAGGAACTTCCGGCGGTCCCACTTGCTCAGCGCCTACTAGTGACGGATGAGTTAGATAAGGTGGGGATTCAAAAGCTGATCTCTGAACAGCTAGCGGTCAACTTTTTCATTGATACGTTCCAGGAGGACGCAAAGCGGTTAGCCGGCGTGACAACGGAACAGATTCAGCAACTTCAATCGAGTTTCTTAATTGATGATCAGATAGATTGGCAAAAAGTCCAGACCATCTTCGATCCATTGGGCTATGTTCGTAACACCAATGATGATGTTTCGACGCAAGAATGGTTGAAACAGCTCGCACAATCCTAAAATAAAAGCACGAGAATCGCTGATTTATGAGCGTTTGTCCGTGCTTTTTTGTGTTGACACCAAATGAGGTAATGGTATATTAAAATTAGTTTTCTAATATGATTTTAATAATTGAGAGAAGTGACTGACTTGTTTGACTATGAATATCAACCGTTCGCATCAAAGCGAATGCCAGTTGTTGCACGAAACGGGATGGTTGCGACGGCTCAACCATTAGCTGCGGAAGCTGGTTTAGAAATTTTGAGACAAGGTGGAAATGCGGTGGATGCTGCAGTTGCCACTGCGGCCTGTTTAAGTGTTGTGGAACCCACCACTAATGGCATTGGCAGCGATTGTTTCGCCATCATTTGGATGAAGGGCAAGCTCTATGGCCTGAACGCAAGTGGTGTGGCACCGCAGTCAATTTCGGTTGATAAATTAAAAAAAGCTGGCTTCGACCAGATGCCAACTTACGGTTGGGAGCCCGTCATGGTTCCTGGAACGCCGGCTGGATGGGCAGCGTGTTCCAAGCGTTTTGGCAAATTACCATTGACTCAAGTTTTGGCACCGGCAATTAAATATGCAGAGGAGGGCTACCCACTTAGTCCGCAGCTTGCAAAACTTTGGCGTAATGCGTCATGTAAATTTAAAAAGGCGTTTCATGGGCCACTTTTTGATGAATGGTTTAAGGTGTTTAATCCCAATGGTAAAATTCCAACTGCGGGGGAAATGTGGCGGTCACCTGATCACGCAAAAACGTTGCAGGAAATTGCCGAAACGGACGCTGATTCATTTTATCATGGGCGTTTGGCAAAGCTGATGAGTGATTACGCCGCCAAAACTGGCGGTTATTTGAGCTTTGAAGATTTGAACCAGTATGAAGCGGAGTGGATTAAACCACTTAGCGTTGACTATAAGGGATATGATGTGTGGGAATTACCACCAAATGGCCAAGGAATGGTCACTTTGATGACCCTCAATATTCTGAAAAATCTTGATTTTCCAACGCCTGACCCAGTTGAAAATTTGCATCGGCAAATTGAAGCCATCAAGCTGGCGTTTGCGGATGGGAAGCAATACATCACCGATCCACGTGATATGGGCGACCAAGTGGCGGCCATGCTCAAGCCTGAATACGGACAAGAACGCGCAAAATTGATTTCCAAAACCGCCTTGCAGCCGGAACCAGGACGGTTGCCAAAGGGTGGCACCGTTTATCTCTGTACAGCGGATGGTGAGGGGAACATGGTTTCCTGGATTCAGAGTAACTATATGGGATTTGGGTCTGGTGTGGTCGTTCCTGGAACGGGCATTGCCCTGCAAAATCGTGGGGAGACCTTCTCATTTAACCCTGAAGATGCGAACGTGCTGGTCCCTGGGAAACGGACCTACCACACTATTATGCCAGGGTTCCTGACTAAAAACGGTCAAGCGGTTGGCCCGTTTGGCGTGATGGGTGGGTACATGCAACCACAAGGTCATTTGCAAGTTGTCACAAATTTAATCGACTTTAACTTAAATCCGCAAGCGACATTGGATGCACCGCGATGGCAATGGCTTGAGGACAAGAAAGTGTTGGTAGAGAAAAGTCTCTCACAGCCATTAGCTGAGGCATTACAACGACGGGGTCATGAAATTTCAGTGGACTTAAGTGGTGGCGCATTTGGTCGTGGCCAAATCATTTTGCGTAACCCAGAAACGGGTGTGTTAGTTGGTGGAACGGAACCGCGAGCTGATGGCAGCGTGGTCGGCTTTTAGCATTGTTTTGGTAAGGCGGCAAGGCTATAATGAAGCCAATAAATGAGATGGAGTGATGACGGTGGCACATCAATTTACGATTACGGAACCATTTCGGGATATTTTTACGGAGGTGCAATTGGCAGTTATTACCGTTCGGGGAATCGATAATCATGATAACGGACAGGTACCGGCGCATTTGCTAGCGGATGCGAATGATCAAGTCGAGGACTTAATTCCCTATGAGCCAATTAGCAAGAACCCGTTGATTCATGAATGGCGTGAGGCTTTTTCAAAGTTTAAAACGAAAAAGGGTGCTCGTTTTGCCGTGGAAAATTTATTGAAGCGGGCAAAAAAGGGGCATCCAGTTCGAAGTATTAATCCGATAGTTGACTTATATAATACAATTTCGCTCACTTATGGGTTTGCAGTTGCCGCTTTAGATGAGGACAAAATTAATGGCAACATGCAGTTAACGGTGGCGAAGGGTGGTGGGCCGTTTGTCGCAATTGGTGAATCGGAAAATGACCCGGCGTTGCCCGGTGAAGTTATTTATCGGGATGATGTTAACGTAACGAGTCGTTGCTGGGCCTGGCGAGATTCGGAGGTTTCCGAAGCAACTGAGGATTCCACTAATTTTCTCCTGTACATTGAGTGCCTAAAGCCGGAGTGACAGGAAACTCATCGAAAAGCCGTAAAAGAACTAACTGATAATATCAAAACTTATTTAGGTGGCGAAATAGCGGTACAGTTGATTACGAAGGACAAGCCGACGATTATGATTAAGTAGAAATAGGGGACTCAGTCATTTGACTGAGTCCCTATTTAAAATCCATTTTCTATCCAATTAAGTTCTGTTTTACAATGTTTATTTCTGGAAGTGGTTGTGTCGGATCAGCTTCCGAATCGTGCACCATTTTAATAATATCATCTTGAGCAGGCACTTGAAGAATGGTTTGGTCTTGACTGGAAGCAAAGCAGATGTTTTTGAGACGGTAATCAGCGGTCATGCCGTTGTTGATAATCCCAATCATTTCTAGAGCTGCCTGACCTGTCAGGAAAAATTTCTCTGGAGTAGAGAAGCGCTGAAAGGCGGCACTACCAAATTGGGCAATGCTTTTTTGGTGCTCCGGATCATCCAATAGAACCTTATAGCGAATGGTGACTGTTTCTTTAGTTATTTTATTATTAAAGTTAATTCCTCAATTGTCAAATCAAGTGCAACACTAAGAATCTATTCTTAGAAGTGGTCTAGTTGCTAAGCTAGTTCAGGCATTAGATCGGCTGGGCAGCGATAGTTCAATGACCGCCGTAGCCGGTTGTTTAAGGTATCTTGAGCCAGCTGAATGTCAATGAGTGAGGCCGAAGCCAAGGATCTGCCCTTCGGGAAGAACTCGCGCAAAAGGCCGTTAGTGTTCTCATTGGTTCCACGTTCCCATGGTGAAT
>NZ_AZGJ01000042.1 GCF_001436395.1 Secundilactobacillus malefermentans DSM 5705 = KCTC 3548
TCCAATTATCGGGGTTCACTTCATAATTGATCAAAACTCTTTTTTATACTGCGTGGATAAACGGCTTAAGGGGTGCCATGCCAAACTGATTTGCTTCATACAATAAAATATTTGCACATGCCAAGCTATCATCTAATGCATTGTGATGATGCTCAAGCTCAATTCCAAGCGCATTACTGACAGTATCCAATTTATGATTTGGAAGCTGTGGGAAAAATTGACGACTAGTTTTAACCGTGTCCAACGTTAAGTATTGCGCACGAGGTAGCATAAAATGTTCTAAACTGCGCTTGAGGACGCTGTTATCAAACGCGGCATTGTGGGCAATGACTAATTGCTCTTGATTAAAGAGTGGTGAAATGTGTTCCCACATCTCAGGAAAAGTGGGCGCGTCCAAGACATCTTTTTCATGAATTCCATGAATTTGCGTGTTCCGCCAGTTAAATGGCGAATCCGGCTTAATGAGTGAATAGAATTCATCCACTACTTGGTTACTTTGCACTATTGTAAGTGCTAATGAGCAGGCACTATCCCGATGACCGTTTGCAGTTTCAAAATCCATTGCAATAAAATTCATAATTATCTTCCTTTATAAATTGAGTCCTTAGACTTCAAGATTGTGGGTCATCAGCACGACTGGACAATGATCAGATCCCATGACGTTTGTTAATATATTAGCATCTGAAATGCGAGGTGCAAGCGATTTGCTTGCCAAGAAGTAATCGATTCGCCAGCCGGAGTTAACTTCTCTGGCCTTTGTTCGATAGCTCCACCAAGAGTATTTTTCTTTTTTGTCTGGGTAAAAATAGCGATACGTATCAATAAATCCGGAATCTAGAAGTGTCGTAAAATTTTCACGTTCTTCATCGGTGAACCCTGCGTTGTGGTGGTTTGATGTTGGGCTTTTCAAATCAATTTCACTATGAGCAACGTTTAAGTCGCCACAAATAATGACCGGTTTACGTTTGTTTAATTTTAATAGATAGGACTGAAAGGCGGGATCCCATTGCATTCTAAAGTCTAAACGCTTGAGTTCGTGTCCAGAATTGGGCGTATAGCAAGTAACTAAGAAAAACGATTTATATTCAAGCGTAATGGTTCGACCTTCATGATCCAGTTCAGGGACATTTATTCCGTAATGGACGGATAGGGGTTCGTGCTTTGTAAAAATACCTGTTCCGGAGTAACCCTTCTGTTCAGCATAATTATAATATTGATGGTAATTTGGCAAATCCAAAGAAAGCTGGTTTTCCTGCATCTTTGTCTCTTGAATACAAAAGAAGTCTGCGTCAAGTGCCTCAAACTCTGCTTCGAAATCCTTTTTGACGACAGCTCTCAATCCGTTTACGTTCCACGAAATAAATTTCAAGTTAATTCCCCCATTTCAATCATAGTATAGCAAAAATTAGAAGAAAGACCCAGTAAGGTCAAGTAACATGGTATGCGCAACCATAGTGCTCGTGGTAAACTAGTAATAGTTTATTTTAATCGAGAATAACGAGTGAGGATATGAAAATGACAGAGAACATTGAGAAAGAATTCCCGGAACTGACTTTTTTGAAAGATGAGCCATTATCACGTTATACAAATACGAAAACCGGTGGAAAAGCAGATTTATTAATTTTCCCCACATCAAGTGAAATTGTTCAGCAATTATTAAGCTATGCTGATAAACAAAATCTTCCCGTTACAATCATTGGAAATGCTAGTAACTTGATTGTAAAGGACGGGGGCATCAATGGCCTCGTCATTATCTTAGCCAAAATGAATAACATTGTGAGCGATGGTTTAACGGTGACGGCCGATGCTGGGGCTTCGATTATTGCGACAACCCAATTTGCACAAAAAGCATCCCTTACTGGCCTAGAATTTGCGGCTGGAATTCCCGGTAGCGTTGGCGGAGCCGTTTTTATGAACGCAGGGGCTTACGGCGGAGAAATTAGCGAAGTTGCCTCTAAAGCGACCGTGATGACTCAAAATGGTGAAGTTAAGGAACTTAACCATGAGGAATTAGACTTCGGTTACCGCCACTCAAGCATCCAGGATCACCACGAGGTTGTCATTTCAACTACCTTTAAGTTAAAAAAGGGGAATCCTGATCAAATTCAGACCCGAATGGATGAATTGAATGCAAAGCGAGCAGCTAAACAGCCACTGGAATTACCATCATGTGGTAGCGTCTTTAAACGACCAACTGGCCATTATACAGGGCAATTGATTCAGGAAGCAGGCTTGCAGGGACTCAAATGGGGTGGCGCGCAAGTCTCCACTAAACACGCTGGTTTCATTGTGAACATTGATCACGCAACCGCGACAGATTACTTAGATTTAATTCATCATATTCAAGCAGTTGTTTACGAAAAATTTCAAGTACACCTAGAAACTGAGGTACGAATTATCGGAGAAGACGCTAAGTAAATAAGGACAGGGGGAGATTGTAAGTGCCAATTGTAGAAGCCGTTATATTGCTAACCACATTAGTCTTAGCATCAAATATTATTAGCCACTACCTAACCTTTATCCCCGTTAGTTTAATTCAAGTAACCCTGGGATTAGTCATTGCAATTGTTTTTAACGTCAAAATTGAACTAGAAACAGATTGGTTTTTACTACTGTTTATTGCGCCACTGTTGTTTAATGATGGTCGGCGATTCCCGAAACAAGAACTTTGGAAGCTAAGGGGACCCATATTTGCAAACGCAATTTTGCTAGTTTTCATTACAACCATTGCGGGTGGATTCTTAATTTACCTTATGATTCCCAAGATGCCACTGCCAGTTGCAATTGCGTTGGCAGCTATTCTATCACCTACTGATCCAGTTGCCGTTCAATCTATTTCTAAACGAGCTAAGTTACCAGATGCGATTCTCCATTTAGTGAGCGGTGAGAGTCTGATCAATGATGCATCAGGGTTGATTGCGTTCAAATACGCGGTAGCCGCAACGGTGACTGGCTATTTCTCACTCGCTCACGCAACGAGCGATTTTTTATACATTAGTTTAGTCGGCCTGCTTGCCGGTCTGATTTTAATGTTGGCAATTGAACTATTAAAAGATATTCTGCGCCGACAAGGAATTAATGACGTGGTGTTTAATGCGGTTTTACAAATTATTACGCCATTTGTCATCTATCTAATTACCGAAGAGGTCGCCCATGCATCTGGGGTTATCGCGGTTGTGGCATCTGGAGCACTTTCACACGCGCAAGAGAATCGGCTTATTGAAGATTTACCCGAGTTAAGGTTGGTAACCGAAAATACCTGGGACATCATTATTTACCTATTAAACGGAATTGTTTTTGTAATTTTAGGGATTGAGCTTCCGCTGGCAACGCGAGAAATTATCACGAATTCTGAGTTTAGCACGATGCAGGCAATTGCCTATTCATTTGGTGCCTGGTTCATCATTTTGGTCATTAGGGTGATTTGGATATTAATTTATCAAACTATTTCGTATATTCGCAAACGAGGGAAAAAGCCCAGTTTACGGGTTTCACTATTGTCAGGACTTTCTGGTGTGCGGGGTGCAATCACAATGGCCGGGGTTCTTTCCATTCCGTTAGTGACGTCAACTGGCGCTGAGTTTCCCGAGCGTGCGCTTGCCCTATTTGTTGCGGCAGGGGTCATTATTATTAGTTTGGTAGTTGCAACGATTACGCTGCCGATTATTTCCCCAAGGGGGGGGCAACCTCTGCAAACACGAGATTCTCCAATAAACGAGGAAGTTGAAGAAGTTGAGGATGAAGAAGGCAACACCCTCATCAGTGTTGAGGAAGCAAAAGCGTACATCATGCGCTTGGCTGTTTCCAAAATTGAAGAAAATCGGCGACTCACAAATCAGCGTGCCGCATATGACCTTATTTTGGATTATCAATTTATCATTAGAAGGTTGGAGATTAATTTTAGGGATGACGAACTTATTCAAAGTACGCTGCAGGATGAAATTACACTAAGAAGAGTGGGCTATAATAGCGAGTTAGATTCATTAGAGCAGTTGTACAAGAGTCGCCAGATTTCTAGAAATAGCTATTTAGTTGTTGGTAATCGAATTCGGCGAAGTGAGCGACGCGTTGTGCAGTCATCTGGGCACCTCATGATGTGGTCACTTAGAAATGGAAGAGTCTGGGGCAGACAACTTGTTCGAAATGTCCGGATTTGGTTAATGAGTGATGATACCGCTGAGGTGGAAGCAGATATTAATTTGATTGAGCGCGAAGGGTCGAAAGCGGCTATCAAAGCACTGTCAACTTACCTAGCCCGAAAAGATGTGAATGAAAAACAGTTTGATAATCAGGCCATCTATCATTTGGTGATTCATTACCGGAATAGAATTGAACGGGCAAAATCAACTGAACAAAAGTCACAAGAAGTTTACCAAAAGCAAATTAATAAGTTACGGACGTTAGCGCTCGGAGCTGAACGAAATGGCGTACAATCGCTTCTGGAAGCAGGGAACATTACGTGGCAAATGGCTGCCAGTTTGCGGGAATATATTAACTATTCTGAAAATGTCCTGATGATGTCAGTGGATGATGACGAATAGGATGACGACACAAAAATACCTAGGATATTATCCTAGGTATTTTTATTTATCTTCAAATTTAGGTGTCTGGCGGATTAACGAGAAAAATCCAAATATAAGAAGTTGCATAATTGACAAAATGACGACAAACATCAGCATTTTAGGAGTCCACATGGTCATCAACCTATTGACGATAAAATTAGGGGAGGTAATTAAGTAGATGGTGTGAATTCTGAGAAAGCGGCCAATGAAAATTCCAATGCTAGATAGTACCGTAAGAACAATAATTATCAAGTTTCGAGCCCAAATATGATGATTGGCGAGTCGACCTGCAATAGCGTTGCTGACATGTCCTAAACTCCACATACCGAAAACGGTACAGAAAAGGGTACTAATTAGCATAAATGAAAAATAGGCCCACATGTGAATTGAAAGCTTTAGCAATCCATCAGCTGCATATGGACTTAGTAGCGAGAGATGGAATAAATCTGTCAACATGTACGGTGCATTTGGATAGAACAGCAACCAAATGACGAATGTTATCCAGAAAATAACCCGACTCTTTGGCTGGGAAGCATTCAAATGAAATCCTAATTCAATGGGAATGTAGCCCAGAAAAGTGTTTAGAAGCAGGAATTCATAGGGCTGTTTGACAAATATCCAAAGGAATGCCATCCAACCGATAAAAAATATTCTAATGAGCCAACGATTCCTTTGTGACAACGGCGAAACCTTCCTTCATCCTCTTTACTTAAATAGTAACAGAAAAGAATAATTTTGATTAGGGGTTCGTGCTAGTTTAACCAATTGCTAATAATTCAATGCCTTTTGAAATGGCGAAATTTGTCGCCTAGCGTGATATAATGGTAAACGAACTAAATTTGGAGGAAAATCAATGAATTTCAATTGGACGAACTTACTTACATGGCATAATATTGGCAATTTGCTGGACATATTAGTGGTCTGGTTTGTTGTTTATGAACTCATCATGCTGCTAAGAGGAACAAAGGCCGTTCAACTTTTTCGTGGAATCATTGTCATCATTTTAATCAAGCTTGTCAGCTGGTATATTGGCCTTGGGACCGTTTCCTGGATTATGGATCAAATTATTAATTGGGGAGTGATTGCGGTTGTGATTATTTTCCAACCGGAAATTCGCCGTGGTCTTGAGCATCTGGGTCGGGGTTCCATTTTTGTTAGAAACCGGCATGAAAATGAAGCTGAAAATAAAATGATTGATGCTTTGGATAAAGCAATTCAGTATATGTCCAAGCGAAGAATTGGTGCTTTAATCACCATTCAAATGGACACTGGATTGGATGATTACATTGAAACTGGAATTGACCTCAATGCTGAGATTACCGGTGAACTGCTAATTAATATTTTCATTCCAAACACGCCACTACACGACGGCGCGGTCATTATTAAGGACAATAAAATTGCGGTTGCGGCCGCATACTTGCCCCTATCAGAAAGCAACTTAATTCCGAAAGAGCTTGGAACACGTCACCGTGCAGCGGTTGGTATTTCAGAAGTAACCGACGCCTTAACGATTGTGATTTCGGAAGAAACGGGTGAGGTTTCAATTACCAAAAATAATGAATTACTTCGTGATATGAATCAGGATGATTATTTGAAGTTTTTCAGAAACGAACTCGTTAGTGATCAAAACGTTGAAAAGCGAAATGCCTTTACTTGGGTAGTTGATCAAGTTGAACATTTTTTCCGAGGAGGTGACGCCAAGTGAAAAATTTCTTCAATAGTAAATGGATGTACCGACTTTTCGCGCTGTTACTTGCAGTTCTACTATTTGCATATGTCAACAGTGCAAAAGTGAGCTCAACCCGTCAACAAACGAGCACCAACAGTGGAAAAACGTCATTAACGGCGACTAAGAAAGAATCGGTTCGGGTGCCACTTCAGTTAGACGTTAATTCTCAAAAATATTTTGTAACTGGCTACCCTGAAATGGTTAAAGTGGTTTTAAGTGGGCCTTCAGCTTTAGTAACCACAACTGCTAATACTCAAAACTTCAAGGTTTATGCATCATTAAAGGGACTTGGAACTGGGTTGCATAAAGTTAAGTTACATATTGAGGGACTAAATAAAGATATCCAATCACGTTTGACGCCGAGAACAATTACGGTTGATGTTCAAACTAGAAAAACGAAATCATTTAAAATTCAAACAAAATATAATTCAAATAATATAGCTGAGGGATATGTTGCTGGTAAACCAACAACTGGTACAACAAGTGTTAAGGCGACTGGTGCTGCAGGCGAAATCGCAAGAATTACGAGCGTTGTCGCCCAAATTAATGTGCCGCAACAAGCTAAAACAAGCGTTAATTCCCAGGCAATTATTGAGGCACTTGATAAAAGTGGTAAGACGGTCAACGTTATTTTGACGCCTTCGACAACGACTGCCAATCTACCGATTACGGCTAATGGCAAAACCAAAAAAGTTAATGTCAAATTTAAGGCCAAAAATGGGAGTTCTAATACAGATTACAAATTTACTAGTACAACCAAATCAATTGAGGTCATTGGCACTAGTGCAGAACTAGCTGACCTTGATGACTTGACGGTTAGTGTCGATGTTTCTGGAATTACAAAAACCAGTACAAAAACCGTTTCTTTAAATTCTAGCGAATACAATGTTAAATCGATTTCGCCAAATCGAATCAAAGTTAAAGTTCAAGCAACTGCTACAGATGATGAGTAAGATTAAAGAAGAAATGAGGATATTAAGATGAAGTATTTTGGAACAGATGGTGTAAGAGGCGTTGCAAATAAGGAATTAACCCCTGAATTGGCGTTTAAATTGGGACGCGCAGGTGGTTATGTTTTAACCGAACATGCAGAAAACCAAAATGAAACCCCACAAGTCCTAGTCGCACGCGATACTAGAATTTCTGGGCAAATGTTAGAAGAAGCCCTCGTTGCGGGTCTGCTCTCCGTTGGGATAGAAGTTCTAAAGTTAGGAGTTATTACGACTCCTTCTGTTGCCTACCTCGTTAGAACGCAAGGAGCTGCTGCGGGAGTTATGATCACTGCCTCCCATAATCCTGTTGAATACAATGGCATTAAGTTTTTTGGGAATGATGGTTACAAGTTATCAGATGCAATGGAGGAAGAAATTGTCAACATTGTCGATTCTGAAGATAAGTTACCACGTCCAGCATCAACAGGCTTGGGAACGGTTGAGGATTATTCAGAAGGTAGCCAGAAGTATATCCAATTCTTAGAGCAAACGATTTCTGGTGATTTAGCGGATATGCATATCGCCGTTGACTCAGCAAACGGCGCAACTAGTAATCTCGTTTCAAGATTATATGCAGATTTAGGATCAGATTTCGATACGATTGCAACGACGCCAGATGGATTAAACATTAATAAAAATGTTGGATCTACACATCCAGAAGCCTTACAAAAGTTCGTTGTGGAAAAGGGTGCCCAAATTGGTTTGGCATTTGATGGCGATGGCGATCGTTGTATTGCGGTCGATGAGTTAGGTAATATCGTTGATGGCGATAAAATTATGTACATTTGCGGGAAATACATGTCTGAACACGGACGACTAAAGAAGAACGCGATTGTAACGACGGTGATGAGTAATTTAGGAATGTATAAGGCGATGGAACAAAACGGAATGACCAGCGTTAAAACACAGGTTGGTGACCGTTACGTTGTTGAGGAAATGCTTAAAGATGGCTACAACTTGGGTGGCGAGCAATCTGGTCACATCGTATTTCTTGATTTTAATACGACTGGTGATGGGATGCTTACTAGTTTGCAACTGCTAAGAGTTATAAAAGAAACGGGCAAAAAATTATCAGAATTAGCTGCAGAGGTTAAAGATTATCCACAAAAGCTAGTTAATGTGAAAGTTTCCGATAAGAAGGCGGCTTTAAACAATCCTAAAATAAAGGCAATCATCGATACGGTTGAAAAAGAAATGTCAGGTGACGGACGGGTTCTCGTTCGACCTAGCGGGACTGAGCCACTTCTTCGTGTAATGGCTGAAGCGCCAACAACCGAGGCTGTTGAAACGTATGTTAATCGAATTGCTGATGTTGTAAAAGCAGAAGTTGGAATAGAATAGCTTACAAAAAGCAGAACTGATTTGAAATCAGTTCTGCTTTTTCATTTAAGTACGTATACCACTTTAGATATTTTTTATTGACAAGCATTGGTTAACACTGTAAAGTGTAGATGTTATTAAGGAACGAGAGACTGCTCAATGTCTATACCAATTATAAAAATATCTAGTAAAGGATGACTAATATGTGCGGAATTGTTGGTGTTACAGGAAACGATAATACAGTGAAAATCATACTTAATGGTTTACAGAAACTCGAATATCGAGGTTACGATTCAGCGGGAATTTTTGTAAACTCTAAAAATGGCCAGGATTACCTAGTTAAAGAAAAGGGTCGAATTAAAGACTTAAGAAAAGAAGTGGGACCAGAAGTTCACGGGACAGCCGGAATAGGTCATACTCGTTGGGCAACCCATGGTGTTGTGAGCGTGGATAATGCGCATCCACAGGTTTCTAAAGATGATCGATTCTATCTAGTTCACAATGGCGTAATTGAAAATTTCCAAGATCTTAAGAGTGATTTTTTAAGTGATGTTCCATTTACAAGCCAAACAGACACAGAAGTTGTTGTCCAGTTAATTGACAAGTTTGCTGTTGAAGATCATCTTGATGCACATGATGCCTTCGTTAAAGCACTTGGTTATTTAAAGGGATCATCATACGGCTTTCTGTTGATGGATCGTGAGGAACCGGAAACACTCTATGTTGCTAAAAATAAGAGTCCACTGTTGATTGGTTTAGCAGATGGCTACAATGTGGTTTGTTCAGATTCATTAGCAATGCTCAACGAAACACATGATTTTCTTGAACTAATGGACGGGGAAGTTGTTACAGTTAAACCTGATGAAGTTATTATTGAAAATAAAGATGGGGAAAAAGTTGAGCGGAAACCGTTCCATGTCGATATGAATGCTGATGAAACTGATAAAGGCACATATCCATTCTACATGTTGAAGGAAATTGATGAGCAACCTAATGTCATGCGCAAACTAGCTCAAGAATATCTTTCAGATACTGGAAAACCAGTAATAAGTGATGATTTATTGAATGATATGCAAGAAGCCGATCGACTTTACATTGTTGGTGCAGGAACAAGCTATCATGCTGGACTAGTTGGAAAACGACTTTTTGAAAGTATGACGCAAAAGCCAACTGAAGTTCATATTTCTTCAGAGTTTGCTTATGAGCAACCAATTTTATCAGAAAAACCATTCTTTATTTTCTTGTCACAAAGTGGTGAAACTGCTGATAGTCGAGAAGTACTAGTTAACGTTAATTCGGGAAACTATAAGAGTTTGACACTAACTAATGTTCAAAATTCAACACTTTCCAGAGAAGCAACGTATACGTTATTGTTACATGCTGGTCCAGAGATTGCGGTTGCGTCAACTAAAGCTTATACAGCGCAGATTGCATTAGAGGCTATTTTAGCAAAAGCACTTGGCGAACGTGATAACCAAATTGTTGCTAGCAATTTTGATATTCGGCAGCAATTAGGATTAGTTGCGACTGGTATGCAGGCACTTGTTGATGAAAAGAATGTGATTGAGAACATTGCAAAAGACTACTTCTTGAACACACCAAATGCCTTCTATATTGGCCGTGGACTCGACTGGACAGTTTCCCTAGAGTCAGCCTTAAAGCTTAAAGAAATTTCATACGTTCAAGCTGAGGGGTTTGCTTCAGGTGAGTTAAAACACGGAACCATTGCTTTGATTGAGGAAGGAACACCAGTGATTGGAATTATTACACAAAAAAGAACCGCTGGATTAACGCGTTCTAATTTGCAGGAAACAATGGCCCGCGGTGCTAAAACAATCACAATTGTGGCTAGCAAGCTTGCTAAGCCTGGGGACACAATTATTCTGCCAGACATTGATGAGCACCTAACGCCGTTGCTTAGTGTTGTACCAGCCCAATTACTTGCTTACTACACAAGTTTGAATAAGGGACTTGATGTTGATAAGCCAAGAAACTTGGCCAAAAGTGTGACAGTTGAGTAGCGAGACTGCCTTTTAATAGACGAATTTTGTATACCGTGTTAGAATATCTTTCGTTGAGCATTATTGCGGGAGATGATTAATATGAAATATACAAAGAAACGAGCTTCGAATAAGAAAGAAACTTCTAAAAAAGAAGCAACTTGGGAGAAGTTTAAAAATCAACAAAATGAATTAAATACCAATCGGCGGGGTCTTCGTCGTTAAAAGTTAGCTTATAAATTAAGCTAACTTTTTTGTTTGAATGAAAACACTTGTTATATTGGTCTAGATAGGTTAATATTGGACTATACCATTAATGAGTGAGGAGAATTAATTATGAAAGTTATTATCGTAAAGGATAAGCTTGCGGGCGGTAAGGAAGGCTTCAAGCTATTTGATGAAGCATTGAAAAATGGGGCTAAAGTTTTTGGCTTGGCAACTGGAAGTACCCCTGTTACAACTTACGATGAATTGACGGCTAGTGACTTGGACTTTAGTCAATCAACATCAATAAATCTAGATGAATATATTGGACTTGGCTCAGATCATCCACAAAGCTATCGGTATTTCATGCAGCAGCACTTATTTAATAAGAAGCCATTTGCGCATTCATACGTCCCTGATGGGCTCAATCAAAACACTGAAGAAGCCACTAAAAATTACGATAAGATTATTGAAGCTAATCCCATTGACCTCCAAATATTGGGATTAGGGCGGAATGGACATATTGGTTTTAACGAACCCGGAACTGACCCAAAATCGTTGACGCATAAAATCAAATTAACACAATCGACTATTGATGCAAATGCGCGATTCTTTGATAAAGCAACGGATGTTCCACAATATGCTTACTCAATGGGCATTGGATCGATATTAAAATCAAAGAAAATTTTGTTGGAAGCTTACGGTTCTGAAAAGTCGGCCATTGTGAAGGCAATGATCGAAGGACCAATTACGTCAGATGTACCTGCTAGTTACTTACAAAAGCATGCGGATGTAACAGTTGTTTTAGATGAGGATGCTGCTTCGAAGTTAGAAATAAACTAAAATTAGTTATCGAAAGCTTTGGTCAAAAGGGACCAAAGCTTTTTTATTTAGCGATTCATTAAATAAGAACGATTTCATTATTGCGGTGAACGTATTTGCCCCGTATAATTATCCTAGATATACGTTTGAAGGGAGAATCAAATGATGAAAAAGATGACACTCAAACGGGGGCTATTTTTACTGACTTCCATCGGGATGATTGCAATTGTGGGGACAATTTTTGGCAATCAGCAACAGGTACATAGTAGTACAACCACGGCAACACCGGCTCAATTTATCAGCAAGATGAGTCCTGACGTCAAAAGCGTGGCGAACAGTTACAAGCTTTACCCATCAGTTATGATGGCGCAGGCAGCATTGGAGAGCTCTTGGGGGAATAGTACATTGTCACAAGAGGCGGATAATTACTTTGGTATAAAAGGGAGCTACAGTGGTCAATCGGTTACGATGCAAACTGCTGAATATGATGCTGATGGTCAGCTTTATTATACAAATGCCGCTTTTAAAAAATATCCGAGCATCAAGGCGTCGATGACGGATAATGCAGAATTATTGCGAAATGGGCCTTCATTTTCATCCACGTACTATTCAGGTACTTGGCGAGAAAATGCCGCAACATATTCAGATGCTGCGAATGCGTTGACGGGAACTTATGCGACAGCACCTACTTATGGCGCGTCTTTAATATCGATTATTTCCCAATATAAGTTAGATACTTTACTTGATGTCCAAAACTTAGATAAGGCAACGTACTATGGCGCTGCCGGATCAGAAACCGGTACACTGAGTTCCAGCTACAGTAAGTATGTGGCTTATAATCATGTTAAGGGGACAAATGCAAATCAAACAAAGTATGCTTGGAAGACACTGAGTGGAAAATCCGGGAAAAAGGTATGGTTTGATATGCGGGCGGTTAAACCTGCCTCAAAGACCACCTGGTACCGAATACGATTTTCTAGTGCTAAGACCGCTAAAAAGTATTGGGTCTACTCTAAGGCTGTGACGTTGCCAACAACGACTTATCAATCTGGTAGCACAAACGTGACAATTAACCATGCAGTCAATCGAGAAATCCATAATCACGTCTATAATTCTAACTACCTCTCAAAGCAAATTCAGATGAGTAAAACTTTGACTGGTTCTAAATACAGTGTTGATAGCATTGCAACTCGAACCCAAAATGGCATCAAAACTACTTGGTATCGGGTTGCACTTGAAAGTAAAACAAAGGGCTGGATTTTCTCTGATGGTGTAAAAACAACCTATGATGCTGTGAAGTATACAAACGTTAAAAAATCAGGAAAACTAAGTACCTCTTATGCGAAATATACATTGTACAATCACATTAAAAACACGCATTTTAAGCAAACTGAAACGAAATGGACGGCTCTGAAAAAGGCTGTAAAGGCTAATACAGCGGTTACAATTGATGCCACTGGTGTCAAAACCAAATATGGAACTAAATGGGATCGAATTAAGTTTGCAGGATCAACGACCAAATACTGGGTTTCAGAAAAAGCAATTAAATAGGATTAATAAGAAAGTCATATTGATGGCTTTCTTATTTTTTTGCGATGTTATCAATTTGTAATATTTTTAAAGTGGGAGTAACAAGAACCATTGATAACCTATTTCTTATGTTACAAATGAGAAATATTCTTAGTTAATTAAAATTTGTTACTTGATATTTTATCTGCCATTTGTATAATAAATTTCTGTGTCAAAATGATATTGTGCGAAGGAGTTTTTTACTAGATGAAGTATTTAAGTAGGATTGGGGTAATCTTTTTATCGTTATTGGTAATAATGACTTTATTACCAAACAAGCAAACGTATGCATCAAGCCCCAAAACGTTTATCAAGAAATATAGTGATTCGGTTGAACAAGTAAGTAAAAAGTATAAATTGTATGGATCCGTGATGATGGCACAAGCTGGCCTTGAAAGTAGCTGGGGCGGTAGTCGTTTATCAAAAAAGGCGAACAACTATTTTGGAATCAAAGGATCTTACCATGGCAAGTCCGTTAGAATGAAAACTTTTGAGTATACTGCTGGTGGTGCTAGATATAGTACGACAGCAAAATTTCGTAAGTATCCAAACGCAAAGGCATCATTTGAAGACTATGCGAAGGTTCTTAGAAATGGACCTAACTGGAATCGTCAGTATTATAAGAAAACGTGGAAGGAAAATGCCAAGACCTATACGGTTGCAACAAAAGCACTTTCACATACGTATTCAACAAGTGCGGCTTATGGCAAGTCTTTAAATAGAATTATTAAGACCAATAAGCTCAAGAATTTAATTGATGACCAAATTCACTATGGTCACAAAAAGGCGACTCCTAAGGCAGCTGAAACATCAAACACTGATAACAAGACTAAAACTGGTGGCTTTCTGACAGTTGCGGGACTATTAGGTCTAGGATCGAATCAAATAGATTTTAAAGAAGCACTGAAACAAAGCCTATTTAAAATTTAATTTATAATATTTAGATTAGCTTTCTGGATTATTCCCCAGGGAGCTATTTTTTGGTATAATGACGTCTAGATATGTGCCTTATGGCAAATAAGAAATTACGGGAAGTATTCAAATGGCGGAAGAGTATAAAATAAAAGTACAAAATATAACTAAAGAATATGATTTATTTAAAACCCAATCTGAAAAGTTGAAGTCATTCTTTGCGCTCAATCGGAAAGAGGTTCCTCACTTTTGGTCACTAATGGGCGTTTCGCTAACTGTAAAAGCTGGTGAAACATTAGGTTTAATAGGGGTTAACGGATCAGGTAAGTCAACCCTTTCCAACATCATTTCGGGAATTATTCCTCAAACGACTGGGACGGTAGATGTAAAGGGCGATACCTCTATTATTGCGATTGGTGCCGGTCTTAGGGGAAACTTAACCGGTCTTGAGAATATTCGGCTAAAGGCTTTAATGCAAGGCTTAACGAATCCTGAAATCGATGCGCTAATGGACGATATTGTGTCATTTGCTGATATTGGTGATTTCTTGTATCAACCAGTTAAAAGCTATTCGAGTGGGATGAAGTCGCGACTTGGATTTTCTATTGCGGTTCACGTTAATCCTGATATTTTAATTATTGATGAGGCCCTGTCTGTTGGGGATGATACTTTCTATCAAAAATGTCTGGATAAGATTAATGAATTTAAAGCCGAAAAGAAAACAATTGTGTTCGTCAGTCATTCTTTGAAGCAGGTTGAGATGATGTGTGACCGAGTAGCTTGGATTCATTATGGAACTCTGCATCAGATTGGTGAAACAGATGAGGTTGTCGGTGATTATCGTAAGTTCACCAAGTGGTTTAAAGGCCTTACTAAAAAAGAGAAACAACAATTTCAGTTGAAAATGAAACAGGATCAAAAGAATTTTGATGTTGAGGCTTTTCAAAATGAAATTACGGAGGCCCGTCAAAAAGCAGAACCAGACAATCCTCACGTAGCAAGTGATGTAAAACGTGATCTTTATGGCTCAGTTATCAGCGAAAAAATGTCGAAACCAAACATTATTTTAACTTGGGCAGTGCTTATTTTGGTCCTATTCTTTTGTGCGGTTAACGTTTCTGGTCATTCATTGACTGAAATTATTAAGAACCCGATTAGAATTGTTCAACCAACACATACGTTACATGTGCCAGATCAAGTTAATCAAATTAAATAAATTTGCGAGGGAGAAGTCAAAGACTTTTTCCTTTTTTATTAATTAAGCATTGACAGCGCTTTCATTTACGTATAAAGTGTAACTCGTAAGGTATATTAATTACCTTCTAATCAATTCTCTTTCTCTCTTATGCCGACCACTATCTTGCCGATAGTGGTTTTTGTGTTCTAACTTTTACATTTTAAAGAAAGTGACTCACTTTAACTTCTAATTTGTTTGTAAGGGTTTCTCATTGATTAATAATATGATATACTTGTTTTTGCGTTATTAAGAAAAGGGGCCGTTAGTTTGGCATTGAAAAGTCACGAGATATTGACGCTAATTGAAGAAATTACTCGCTTAGACGGTAGTAAGTATATTGAGATTAGCAATATGGTTCAGAATGGTCGTGCAGAGCTTGCCGCAGAGCGTAGCTATATTAAGCAAGTTAGGATTCTTCAACTTAATATTCCACATTCTGTGCACGTCGCTAATTATGAACAATTTATCAACGAAACTTTTGAGATGCCAACCGAGCAAATGGATCACTTTGAAGAGTGGACCCGAACTCCGAAAATGCAAAAAGAAGTTGACATGATTCTTAAAGAAAATCACATTGGATGAAATAAAATTCAATAAGTTCTTTACAAAATCTAATAAATTATGATATAAATAATGTCATGGTGTTTATTGCCCCGTAGTTCAGCGGTAGAATAATTGACTGTTAATCAAGAGGTCGCTGGTTCGATCCCAGCCGGGGCAGTACATGAATGTTCAGATTCACTTTTGAATGTTTATTAATTAAATAGCGTTAAATGATTGCCCCGTAGTTCAGCGGTAGAATAATTGACTGTTAATCAAGAGGTCGCTGGTTCGATCCCAGCCGGGGCAGTCATCCAGAAATACATAAAAGGCAGGTAGCTCGCAATTGCGAAGTTACCTGCCTTTGTCATTGGTCTTAATCATATGGCTCTTTGTCAAATCCTGTTG
>NZ_AZGJ01000043.1 GCF_001436395.1 Secundilactobacillus malefermentans DSM 5705 = KCTC 3548
GCCACTAGGGTATACCCTAATGGATATAATTTATGAAGTGATTGCATATTTAATTTTTGTTTGAATTAATTATAAAATTTACCTTTAACAATCAAACAAACATTACAAACATGGACCGTTTTGGAATCGATCATTTCCGTTGTCGGGATTGGCATGGTTATGATTCTCAACGTCTTCTTCCATTAATTATTCGCCATTTATTTAAAATTAATTTAATTCAATAATAAAGAAGCAGAGCGGGGCAAAAGGCGTTTAACTTCCAGAGTGTAATTGGATTATCCGAATATTCTGAACTTGAATATTTGGATAATTCAGTTATACGGCCGGGAGTTGCCTTTTGTCCCGCGTTTTCGCTCGGTAACAATCGTGTTTACACGAACAGAGGATGGGATAAATGACTATTATCCCATCCTCCTTTTATTATTAATAAAAAAGTGCTAAAGACATAATCTTCTTAGGCTAGCGGGTAGAAACATGCGTCAATGCCTGAACCCGAACCGCAACCAGATAAACAGCGATCGACTTTAACGTATCACCAGGAATAAAGGCCAAATTTGAAATCAGTGAATTAACCAATGAAATCGGGCTGACTAGCCATAACCAAATTGAGCCAACCAAATCAACAAATAAGACGCCAACCAGCCAAATAACAGCCATCTTTGACCATGCGCGATTGACAAATGGCTGCGAAAGACCATATCCCATGATTGAAGGTGCCATTAGCCACCCAAACAGATAACCACCAGTTGGTCCAACAAAAACAGCCGGCCCCGCTGAACCACCACTTAATACCGGAAAACCAATTAATGCAAGTAACAGGACAAGTGCAACTGCAATGGTTCCTCGTTTTGATCCCAACAACGCTCCAGCCAGCATAATTCCCAGATTTTGCATTACCACTGGTACCGGAATGATTCCTAGTGGCAACGGTGGAATCATCCCTAAAATAATGATTGTTGCAGCAATTAACGATGTTTGAACGATTTCTTTTATTTTCATTGATAATTATCCCATCATTTATTATTTTAATGGTTAACCAAATTATGAGTTTGGGTTAACCATGCTATCAAAAAAATGGCTAACCATGATAGCCATTTTCCGGTAAATAAACCTTAGTTACTTCACCACTAGCCACTGTGATTAACTTACCATTTTCTTCTTGAATCACCAATGCGCCTTCATCATTAAAATGACGTGCAACACCGGTAATGGTTCTTGTCCCCATAACAACCTCAATCTTTTGACCAAGCGTTTCCGATAGTTCAGAATAGGCCTTTAAAAAGCTGCCCGTTCGATAAGTCTGATACATATAAAAGAAATTATCAATAATACTGGCAACGATTCGATTGCGATCAATTTGGCTTTGGCTCACAATTGAGCCGGCTTTATGTTTAATATCATCTGGATAATGATTAGAATCAACGTTTAAACCAATGCCAACAATCACATTTTCATGGGATCCATCCTCTAAGCTGGAAATCGTTTCGGTTAAAATGCCCCCACATTTTTTATCGTGGGCTAGAATGTCATTAACCCACTTAACCCGAAAATCGACTTGGGGAAAGAATTGTTTTAATGCCCGAACAACACAAACGGCGGTGCTGGTTGTAATTAAACCAGAATGAATGGTATCCCGATTTTGAATTGGCACAAGTATACTCATGTAAATACCACTATGACGAGGTGAATAAAAATGACGCCCCAAGCGGCCATGGCCACTAGTTTGCGTGTCAGTCACAAAAGCCTGGGCACGAGTCACAACTCGGGAACTGCAAAATTGCTTAGCAAAATCATTAGTTGAAGTTAAGGTGTCAAATGTCTGGACATCAACCGGATACGTTGTCGTGCGATAATGATTAATGACTTGAGAATTTAAATATCCAGACTGCTCATAGCAATATCCCAAACCTTTTTTCGTATCAATTTGATGACCACAACGTTCCAGTTTCAAAATATTGTTATACACTGCCGGACGACTAATCTTAAACTGCCGGGCAAGTTCATTTCCTGAAACGTAGCGATGGTCGGCCGCTAACAATGCATGTAAAATTTGAGCCTGATGATCCATCATTTGTCCCTACCTCACTCTTAAATCAAGATCCCATTCTTCGTCGATAATCTATTAGTTTTACACATAAGATAAACCAAGGTCGGAATTCAAAACCAGAATGCCGAGAACTCGCCTATGTTTCTTAGCCGAAACGTGATCAAATCAGCAGCTCCCGGCCATATAAGCCAGCCCATCTAATATTCAAAACCAGAATATTAGATGGGCTGGCTTATATTCTGGGATCTAACCGCTGATTTGATCACTCTCTTTAAATAAGATGCACACCCTTATCAACGTAAACCACGTCGCCGGTCATTCCAGTTGCCAGATCACTCATCAAAAAGGCAGCCACATTTCCGATTTCGGTTGTTGTAACGCTCTTTTGATCAACGGTTCTCGACTCCGATTCCTTTAACAATTCACCATGATGCTTAATGCCGGTAACTGCTAATGTCTTAACCGCACCCGCAGAAATTGCGTTTACTCGAATCCCATTCACCCCTAAATCTGAAGCTAAATAGCGAACGTTGGCTTCCAAGGCCGCTTTGGCAACACCCATCATATTGTAATTTGGAATGGCCCGAGTTGAACCAAAATAAGTCAAAGTTACAATACTTGAAGGGTCATTTAGGATTGGTTGTGCATAACGACTCACTGCAATCAATGAGTAGGCACTAATGTTTTGAGCCAAATCGTATCCTTCACGAGTAGTATGTACCAGCCCAGACGTCAATGTCTCACGGTCAGCATAAGCGATTGCATGAATCACACCATCAATTTTGCCATACTTATTACCAATCTCTTCGAATGCATTTTTAATGTTGTCATCATCAGCAACGTCACATTCTACTAATTCTGAATCTTCAGGAACAAATCGTTGTAAGCTCTTCTTAATTCGATCATTTTGATAAGTTAAAATAACCTTAGCGCCTTGATCAATAATTGCCTGGGTACATCCCCAAGCAATACTGCGTTTATTTGCGACCCCCATGATCACAATTGTTTTTCCATCTAAAAAGCCACTCATTTAATTCGGCCTCCAAATAATTTTTCTTTTAAAAATTCCGGTAACGTTGCTCACGTTGGCGTAATAACTCGTCAATCGGTAAATTAGCCAGTTCATTAAACTGATTTGCCAGAAAGTCACGTAGTGGGCCTAAATTCTCACCAGAGTGGTATTCATGAATAATCTGATCAATAATACCATTTTCTTGTAACCATTCTGGTGTTAAATTTAAGGCTTCAGCTGCTTGCTGGACCTTTGATGAATCCTTCCACATGATGCTGGCATAGCCTTCAGGTGACAAAACGGAATAAATACTATCTTCAAACATAAATACTTTGTCGCCACAGGCAAGCGCAATCGCGCCACCACTACCACCCTCACCAACAATGATACTAATGTACGGTACCTTTAGTTGCATGCCCACTTGTAAGCACTTGGCAATTGCAGAACCAATACCGTGATATTCAGCATCCACATCCGGCCAAGCGCCAGGCGTATTCACCAGCGCCAAAATCGGTCGATGGAATTTTTCCGCCTGTTGCATTAATCGAAGCGCTTTACGATAGCCTTCCGGTTCAGGGCTACCGAAATGACGCTTGATATTTTCTTCCGTATCAGCACCCTTACGAATCCCAACCACCGTAATCGGTACATCCTTTAACAATCCAATGCCACCGATTACTGCTTGATCATCGCCATCAGACCGATCTCCATGGAGTTCAAAAAAATCAGTTGTCAAACCACGAATGAGTTCATCCGTTGAAATTTTATGACTGTCACGGGCTGCCTGAACACGTTGATAAGCTGTTTTTTTAGCCATGACTAGCCTCCCTCTGATGCAGTCGCAAAAATTGAGAGATTGTCTGCTTTAAATTGGTCCGCGGAACAATCGCATCGATAAAGCCGTGATCCAAAACAGTTTCAGCCCTTTGAAAATTCTTGGGTGGCTGCTTCATAATTGTTTGTTCAATGACTCGGCGACCAGCAAATCCAACCAAAGCATGAGATTCGGCTAAAATAATGTCGCCCTGCATTGCAAAACTGGCAGTAACGCCACCAGTCGTTGGATCACAAAGAACCACCAGATAAAACAGTCCGGCTTTGCTGTGAGCCTCAACAGCCTGGGACACCTTTGCCATTTGCATCAGTGACTTGATCCCTTCCTGCATCCTCGCACCACCAGAAGCCGTAAACATGACAACCGGCAACTTTTCAGTGGTTGCTTTTTCGAACAATCGAACAATTTTTTCACCAGTGGCACTGCCAAGACTACCCATGATAAAGAATGGGTCCATAATTCCGGCCGCCACTTTTTGATGATCCAGTGACCCGATTCCAGTCAAGACACTTTCCTTAATTCCGGTTACCTTTTTTGCTTTTGCAATTTTACCCCGATACTTCTTATCGTCATATTGGTCGGGAACCGTTACGTCTGCATCCATTTCGTCAAAGGTATCAAACGTAATCTTAGCCCGCCTGCGAGCCGTAATTCGAAAACCAAATCCACAATTAGGGCAGGTTCGCTGCTTGCCCATTCTCATCGAAAAAAACGTTGTATGGCAAATTGGGCATTCTTTCATTAAGTTATCGGGGATTTTATCCATTCGCTTTTTTAATTCATCACGACTGGGCATTTTAAACCGACTTTGCAGCATTTAATCCCCTCCTACCAGCAAGAACATCATTTTCAATAAAACTAGTTGAGTAGGTTCCCTGTTTAAATCGATCAGATGTAACTAACTCATATAAAAAGGCTTGATTGGTTATGACACCCGTAATTTCAAGCTCACTTAACACCCGTTTCATCTTCGCAATGACCGCATTCCGGTCATTTAAATGAACGATTAATTTAGCGATCATTGAATCATAAAAAGGTGAAATAAAACTGCCGTTGGTCACACCAGCATCAATTCGGACACCCAATGACCCATCAGGGAAAAATAAATGGGTAATTTTCCCGGGTTGAGGAGCAAAGTTGTTTTCGGGGTCTTCGGCATTTAATCGACACTCCAAAGCATGTCCCTTAACAGTCGCATCTGCTTGAACAAAGGGTAATACTTCATTAGCAGCAACGGCTAACTGACCCTTTACCAGCTCAATGCCGGTAACTTCTTCGGTAATCGTATGTTCAACCTGAAGACGAGTATTCATTTCCATAAAGTAAAAATGGTGATCGTGATCCATCAAAAATTCGTAGGTCCCAGTATTTGTATAACCAAGTTTAAGCGTTGCCTTGGCAACAATTTCACCTAATTCCTGACGTTCTTCAGGAGAAATCAAAATACATGGACTTTCTTCAACTACCTTTTGATGATTTCGTTGCAGAGAACAGTCACGTTCCGGTAAATAGACAACGTGGCCAAAATTATCCGCAATCACCTGCATTTCAACATGTTTGGCATCTCGGATTAGTTTTTCAACATACATACTATCATCACCAAATGATGCCTTGGCCTCACGTTGGCACTGCTCGAATGAATCACGAAGCTCTTCTGGCCGATCAACCTCACGGATACCTTTACCACCACCACCGGCAGCGGATTTCAATAAAACTGGGAAACCAATTTTTTCAGCAATCCGTTCAGCTTGATCAACTGAAGTGACATCACCCTCGCTACCAGGGATCACCGGAACGCCCGCGGACTTCATTGCCTCTCTGGCGTTAGCCTTGTCACCCATCAGTGAAATCAATTGATGGCTAGGACCAATGAATTGAATATGACAAGACTCACACATTTCCGCAAACTCAGCATTCTCAGAGAGAAAACCGTACCCGGGATGAATGGCTTCACAACCAGTTAAAGTTGCGGCACTCATAATTTGGGCCATATTTAAATAAGAATCACTCGGCTGGGCACCGCCAATACAGATCGCCTCATCAGCTAAATGAACAAACAAGCTCTCCTTATCAGCACTGGAATAAACAGCAACTGCTTCAATATTCATGTCATGAAGTGCTCTGATAATTTGCACAGCAATTTCGCCACGATTTGCCACTAATACTTTTTTAAACATATGCTCACCTTCTTGTACGTATGTGTCAAGCTTTAGTAGGTAGTGTCTCTAATTAGATTTTATTTATGTTTTTAACTACTTTTTGTTTCGTTCCGGCGTTGATGCGGGGCCGTGTGGGTCGCTTACGAGCTAACTTCTTGCCCTTCAGGCCAAAAGTGGATCTCTCCAGTCTCCCATGTCTCTAAGCGATAAATCGCTAAGTGACATCGACACACTCTTTCACCAACGCCTCCACTCCACCTGTTATTCAAATCCTATGAAATAGCCTTCACCAAATTACCCATAGCACTGCTAGTTGCTGCGTCTAATGAAATACTGCCGTGCCTAATTCCTTGATGTTGCGTAAAAGGCTGTTTAAGAAAATAACTAGCGGCCACTTTAACTGGCATGATGCTTATTGGCAAGGTATTGGGCATCTTTATCATTGCCGTTTCTAATTGCCCGTTAATTTCACTGGTAATCACCGCAATCATCGCCTTCAATCCAGCTTTACTCCAAGAGCGACCTTGATGTTTTAACCGATAGGTAAAGCGTCGATGATTACTTTCACAGCCACCTAAACACACGGTTTCGGTAGCTAAGCTGCGCTTGTCAGCTGGCTTTAAATAATTCCAGTTACGTTTCAAGTAACTCCGTAAAAGCTGAATTGCTTCCAGACTATCCGCATCATTGGCTTGGAACTCACACGTATCAAGGACAATTTGAACTTGATCATTATCCCAATTATGCACACCCTGAAATAGTTTACTTTGCAGAATTTTAGGCATCTTGCTTAATCGACTACGAATTTTTCGGTTCAAGTGATAACGATCTAAAAAGTGCTCATGTTTTTTGGCCCCAACCGCTAATTCATCAAAGCAGGATGGTTCATAGCCACTCCCATTATCGCTACCGGTAATCATTGTAGTTGCTCGTAAATCATAATTCTGATCGAGATAATCTTGTACTTGATTAAAAACTGCTTGCCGGTTTAATCCCGTAAATACATGTCGGTTTAACGTCTGTCGGCGCTGGCCATTTTGGCTAATACCTTCCGTTAGTTGCAGTCGATGAATAAAGACATTTTTATGGTGTTGCTTAGCCTTTAAGGCCACACAAAAGGCATCGCCTTCCAAATACAGATAAGGAACTCGCCGTTTCTTTTCGATGTTCACTAATGTGGTTTCTTCACGCTGCTTTTCACATTGCGTACCGGCTGCTTGATAAAGTTGACCAACTTTTTGACGACTGATAGAAAGTGGGGTTAAAAGGTTAACAGCCAAAGCCGTTGTCCGTAAAACACTATGTGAAGCTAGCTTGGCAACCTTTTCGACCATTAAGGGTGAAAATCTACTTCGTGGAATTAACTGCAAATAACGATCCAAAGGAAAGACATACTTTTTATCAGCTAGCTTCACTAACCGGCGTTTGAAAGTTACGGCCCCACACATGAAATTCAAAGTTCTTTCGCGTTTACCGACAATTTCTTGGTATTTTGTTTCACCAATTAAAAGATCATCCAACTCTTCTAGTGCTTGACCTAAAGCAGTGGCAATCAACGCTTGACACCGAATCATTAAATCTTGTTCCGCATTAAATAAACTATTACTATCCTTTAAAACTGTCATGATTTCTGTTAAGATTTGAGACATGAAGACCGTTACCTCCTAATTTTTGGCTACCAACCTAATTAGAAGATTAACGGTCTTCTCGTGTTTTGAAAAGGCTTTTTTTCACTTTCCTACTAAAACTTTACACTAACTTCTTGTACTTAAAAACGTTTTGGAACGCCATTTGGATTCATTCCCGAAATGAGCCAGGTTTCTCATTCCACCGCAAATATCAGGTCGGCCTCACAAATCACTTGACCGTCTCGAATAATCGATCCGTGACCTAATCCAATGTTCATTTTGAGCTTTTTCATTTCCACTTCAAAGATTAACCGGTCGCCTGGTCGAAAATCATCTTGAAAAGTGGCGTTTTTTATGCCGCCAAAAAACACATTTTTCCCTTGATATTTTGGTAATGACAGAATGGCAGCAACCCCAGTCTGAGCCATTGCCTCAATCATAATTGGCCGTGGGACAACTAACCGGTTAACCGGCTGGTTGGCAAAGAACCATTCATTAATGGAAATCAGTTTCACCGATCTTGCCTTAACACCTGCTTGAACATCCAAAAAGCGGTCAATCATTTCAAAAGGATAGCGTTGGGGAATCACATCATTTACGTTGGGTGTCATTATTATCTATCCCTTCTTAACTTGAAACAGCGGTTGATCATACTCAACCATACTGCCATCCTCAACCAAGATATTTGAAATTGTTCCTGAAACATCACTCTTAACTTCATTGATCATCTTCATTGCTTCAATAACGCAGACAACGTCCCCTTTTTCAACTTTATCGCCCTGCTTTTTAAAGGCAGGCTTATCGGGACTTGGCGCGAAATAGATAACACCTACCAGCGGTGCTTTAATTTCGGCGACATCAGCTGCCGAATTAACAGCTGGCGTTGTTGATTCATTCTGTGATTGTTTTGACGTCGGTTTAGGTGCGCTAACAGTGTCATTAGGTGTTGTTAATGTTGGCTCACCTACAACAACTTGGTCACCAGCCTCACGTTTACTCAATGCCAATTTAAAATCATCCTGCGTTAACTCAAAGTTTTTGAGTGATGATTTATCAAACTTATCTAATAACCGTTCAATTTCCTTCTCGTCCATAACTTTAATCACATCCCTTAAATGCAATTACAGCGTTGTGTCCTCCAAATCCAAATGAGTTACTGATTGCATAGTTAACAGTTGTTTTCTTATTGGTGTCATCAACTAAATCAACATCACATTCTTCATCTTGGTTAACAACACCCACATTTACCGGCATTTGGTTTCTTTGAATTGCGCCGATTGTTGCAACAGCCTCAATCGCACCGGCTGCGCCCAATGCGTGGCCAGTCATCCCTTTGGTACTGCTTACCTTAACATGATCATTCTTTGAGAAGACCACATTGATTGCCTTGGATTCAGCGCTGTCATTGGCATGAGTACTTGTTCCGTGCGCGTTAATATAGTCAACATCAGTGGCATCAATTTCAGCCTCGTCAATGGCCATTTGCATTGCCCGTTTAGCGCCGGTTCCCTCTGGATCAGGCGCTGTCATATGGTAAGCATCACTAGTCGTTCCATAACCAACAATCTCAGCAAGGATCTTAGCGCCACGTGCTTTGGCATGGTCATAACTTTCCAAGACCAGGGTTCCAGAACCTTCACCCATTACAAAACCATTTCGGTCTTTATCAAACGGAATTGACGCTTTCATTGGATCTTCGGTCTTCGATAATGCCGTAATTGCAGCAAATCCTGAAATACCAATTTCATTTACTGAAGCTTCAGTTCCGCCTGCAATCATTGCCTCAGCTTTTCCTTCTTTAATATATTCAAAGGCATTGCCAATTGCATTAGTCCCTGACGAACAGGCAGTCACAATAGCTTGACTGGTGTTACGGGCCTTGAAGGCAATTGAAATATCACCGGCAGCCATATTAACAATGGAATTAGGCACAAAGAGAGGTGATACCCGCTTAGGTCCTTTGTCGTGCATCTTGATGACTTGCTCTTGAATGGTCGTCAAACCACCAATTCCTGAACCATAAATGACGCCTAGTTCCTCTGGTTTGATATTGTCTTCATTCAAGCCAGCCATTTCCATCGCTTCGTGAGCACTATATAGCGCGTAATTGATAAACAGATCATTTCGCTTTGCGGTTTTTCGGTCCAAGCGCTTCATTGCGTCAAAGTCCTTGACTTCACCGGCAACAGAAATTCCAGTTGCTTCTGCATCAAATTTGGTAATCTTATTAATGCCAACCTTCGAATTTAATAAGTTGGTCAGAAAACTATCAATATCATTTCCGAGTGGGGTAACGGCACCCATTCCAGTAACAACGACTCTGTTCATGAATTTTTCTCCTTTAGCAATTAAATTGTTAATCCACCATCAATTGTGATGACTTGACCTGTTAAATAATCATTATGCACCAAGAACGAAACTGCGTCGGCAATTTCTTCCGGTCGGCCAAATCGTTTCAACGGAATTTGATCAGTGAATTCTTTTTGACGACGTTCGCTCATTTTTCCAGTCATATCGGTTTCAATCATTCCCGGAGCAACAGCATTACAACGAATATTACGTAAAGCCCCTTCACGAGCGGCTGTTTTTGTCAAACCGACTAGTCCAGCTTTACTAGCGGAATAATTAGCCTGCCCAATATTACCATGCAAGCCTGAAATACTGGAAATGTTGACAATGACACCAGAACGACTCTTTTGCATTGACTTCATTGCAAACTTGGTCATGTTAAACGCGCCAATTAAATTTGTGTCAATAACTGCTTTAAAATCCGACAGCTTAGTGCGGCTCAATAATTTGTCGCGGTTAATGCCCGCATTGTTTACTAAAACATCAATTTGACCATATTTTTCCAGCAAACTGTCAATCATTGCTTGGGCATCATCTTCGTTGGCCACGTCGCCAACCAAATTATCAAAAGTAACTCCCTGATCACTTAATTGCTGCTTCACATCATCATCTAAAGCATGGTGCGTATTTAAAACAACTGTCATACCATCTTTTGAAAGCCTTTTGGCAATCGCTAATCCGATCCCCTTTGCGGCACCGGTTACTAATGCAATTTGTTTTGCTTCACTCATTATTTCACCAACTTTACATTTGATCTGACATCATTCAATGTCTTAACACTATCAATATGTAGTGTGTCAACAGTTGATAACGATTTTGCAAACTTCATCAACGTATCACCCGGACCGATTTCAATCATCGTATCACTGCCCAAATTGACTAAGGCTTTGAGGCAATCAATGAAATGGGTCGGATTAACCAACTGATCAACCAGCGTCTGTTTCATATTGGCAACATCAAATTGGGTCATTGTTGTATTACTAATAACAGGAAACTTAAACTCATGAAAGTCAACAGTTTGAATTCGATCAGCTAATAAATCACTTGCTTCTTGCATAAACGGAGTATGAGAAGCAACCGTCATTTTTAACGGAACAACCCGCTTAATCCCATGTTCATGAAGATAAGTGGTTGCTGCGTCCAAACCGGCCTGTGTACCCCCGATAACAATCTGCGAATCGGTATTAAAATTAGCTGGGTAAATATCACCTGCTTGAGCACGAACCCGGCAGGCTTCACGGACTAAATCAGCGTTTGCCTTAAGAACAGCTGCCATTTTACCCGGATGATCTTTTCCTGCTTTATCCATATAGCGAGAACGATCACGAACCAGCTTTAGCGTATCAGCAAACTGAACACCACGAGCAGCTATAATTGCACTATATTCGCCAAGGCTCAATCCAGCAGCGCCCACTGGTGATCCGAATTCTTTTTCAAGAATCCGAAAAATACCGGTACTCATTGCGACAATGGCGACCTGGACATTATTGGGATCATCCATAACCTCTGATTTACTCAAATCCATATTAAGTGCAGCAGAAGCTTCCTCAATGGTTTGACGATAAATTACCTCTTGTTGGTAAAGGTCCTGCCCCATCTCGGGAAATTGTTTTCCCTGACCGCTAAATAAATAACTTAATCTCAAAGTATCAACCTACTTAGTTTGTTGTTTAAGAACGTAATCTACCAAACCACCAACAGTTTCCATACCTTCGTCAGTTTCAATTTCGATATCATAAGTATCTTCAATTTTGGCAACAACTTCGAAGATATCCAAACTGTCAATATAAAGATCATTCTTGAAATTAGTGTCTTCTTTAATTTTGTCTGCATCAACATCCAATTGGTCCACGATAATATCCTTTACCTTGTTAAATACTTCTTCTTTAGTCATCATTAATTTCCTCCAATATAGTTGTTTGTTTTTAATTTGATTAATTAATTTTCTATGAGCAATATCGTTAATAAGTCAGTAACATGGTTCCAACTGTTAAGCCACCACCGAAGCCACTTAACGCAATTGTATCGCCACGTTTGATAATGTTGTGTTTTACTAGCTGATCCAACAAGATCGGTTCGCTGGCAGCTGCGGTATTCCCAAATTCACCGATGTTAACCGGAAATTTGGTCATTGGCAGCTCGAGTTCATCCGCAATCCGCTCGACAATTCGAACGTTCGCTTGATGAAGGACATAGTGGTCAACATCTGTCGGTGCTAATTTAGCCACCGATAATGCATGGTTAACCGAATCGGGAACATTCTTAACCGCGAATTGATAAACACGCCGACCATTCATCTTAAAGAACGGCTTGAATGGTTGATGATCTGATGAAAATGGTGATGGCTGACCAGTCTTACCAGCCGTTAAATAGCCACCAAGACTGCCAAGGGTTGTCATACTATCTGCAAGATATGACCCATCAGCAGTTGTCTCGTTCGTAACCAAAACCCCACCGGCACCATCACCAAACAAAACGGCAGTGGATCGATCAGACCAATCCAAAAGCTTACTTAACGTTTCACCACCAATTAAAATGGCATTCTTTTTATGATCTGCCATCAGCATTTGCCGAATTAGCTTCAATCCATAAACAAACCCTGAGCAGGCTGCATCAATATCAAACGCCATCGCCTTAGTAGCACCAATGTTTCCTTGCACAGTTGCACTGGTAGAAGGTGTTAAATAATCAGGTGACATGGTTGCAACAACGATCAAATCAATATCGTCAGGCTGCAGTTCGCTTTGAGCAAGTAATTGCTGAGCAACGCTGGTACAAAGTGAGCTTGTAGTTTCAGTAACGGCAATATGCCGACGCTTAATTCCCGTTCGCTTAACGATCCACTCATCAGAGGTGTCCATCATCGTTGAAAGTTCATGATTATCAACAACTCGCTCAGGCACTTGACTCGCCGTAGCTACTATTTTGAAATCTTCAAATTTCATTTTGATGAAACCTCGTCAATAAATTTCTCAACGTTAACCAATGCCTGCCGCATCTTTCGAATATCGGATCCGTCAAATCCCTTTAAGCAACTTTCAACCAACTGGCGATGGAACGCATAGTGGGCACGATAAAGCAATCTGCCCTTACTCGTCAGCCCAAGGTTGATAATCCGACGGTCCTGTTGGTTAATCATTCGAATGATGTAGCCTTTTTTCTCAAGGTTATTAAGATTGGCAGTTAACGTCCCTTTACTTAACTTCAAAACACGTGATACTTCTGAAGTTGTTTTCCGATCATGAAGGCCAATTGTATGAATAAGATGCAATTCTTTTGCAGTGATGTCCTTAAATCGACTCTTTCGAATTTCACTCTCTTCAATTCGCATTATCTGATCATAAATATCTATCAAAGCCTCACTTATGAAATTGTAATCATCTTTAATTTCATCACTCGTCGAATTCATTCATTAAATCTCCTCATTCACTCTCGGTCTAAATCTTTTTATCTGGATTTGGAACAATGAACGTTAAGTCGGCGGAACAAGCCACTTTGTCTTCAACTTTGGCAGCGCATTTAACTTTACCCATGTTGTCACGCTGTTTTTCCATTTCAACATGTAGCTTCAAAACATCACCCGGACGAACAACTTTTCTGAATTTGGCATTATCAATGGCACCAAGGTAAGCTGTCTTGCCACGATATTTTTCCGTCTTGAGAATTAAAATCGAAGCTGCTTGAGCAAGCGACTCGATAATTAATACGCCGGGCATAACTGGATTTCCAGGAAAATGGCCTTGGAAAAATTCCTCGTTAATTGTGACGTTTTTGGTACAAACGATCGATTCACCCGGATTTAATTCATCGACTTTATCCATAAACAAAATTGGATATCGATTGGGAATTAGATCCATAATTTTAGCTGCATCTAATACACTCATTGCTTTCTTCCTTTCGGTTGCAAAACTGATCAAGTATCACGCCAGATTAATTCGACTTTCGAACTAAATTGTCAAAAAAATTTGGTTGATTTCACTTCATCCATGTCCAAATTTTGAACATCCCACATCATAACCTAAAATAGTTTGAAATTCAAACTATTTTGGTTAATGGCGTAATAACCGATAAAACTAAGAACTGAAACTTGAAAGCTAATAATCACGCCAAAGGCGTGTGGTTATTGGCTTTTTTGGCAAAAAAATAAACGCAAGCTCTCCTGCGTTGTATACTTTAGTCGACCAAAACCAAGATACAAAGGATACTTACGTCATGAATATTATAAGACAAAAAAATACAGAAAACGAGCTTCACAATATTGTTCATCAATTTACTTCCCTCATTGGTCTATCTAAACTCACCAAGTTGGTGAATTATCGCCGGCATTCAGAAATCAGCTTGATGAAGGTCATTGAATGGCTGCTCACGACAAAGTTCCTGGGACGCTCGCTTTATCGAGCCCATGAAACACCTAACTTTACCAGTCGCACCGTCAGAAATAATTTGAACGATGGCCGGATCAATTGGCAACGCTTGATTTGTCAAGTTGGGAGTCATTTAATCAAGCATTTACGACCGTTTATTGACCGCCGGCGGCGGTTAGCATTGATCATTGACGATACACTCTTTTCCCGTGAGTACGCCACCCAAACCGAATTACTAGCGCGAGTCTTTGACCATGACAAACAGTTATATATTAAGGGATACCGGGCTTTAACTTTGGGTTGGAGTGACGCCAATACATTCTTACCGATCAACTTTGCATTAATGTCTTCCAAGAAGCCACAAAACGTCCTTGGAAAATCAGCTAAAACAACCGATCAACGAACAATTGCTGGCCGGAGACGTCGCCAAGCACAGCAAAAAATGAACCTCGTTTCATTGCAACTTGTCAAGCAAGCCCTCGCAAATGGCGTTCTAGCTGACTATGTGTTATTTGATAGCTGGTATAGCTCACCAAAAATGTTCTATGAATTAACCAAGTTGGGATTAAACGGCGTGGGCATGCTTAAACGGTCCAGCAAAATTTACTATCAATATCGCGGACGGCAATATTCAGTTAAAGCATTATACAAGCGACTGCAGGCCTCAAAATATCAACCCAAGCAAGCTTATCAATACAGCTGCTTTGTCGAAGCGCACGTCGGGAACCAAAAATTCAAGCTTCGCTTGGTATTTGTGGCTAATCGGGCCCGTCAAGATGACTACCTAGTACTGGCAACGACTCAGTTAGGCCTTCAGCCACAAGAGATCATTCAACTATACGCCCGAAGATGGCAAATTGAGAATTACTTTAAAGTTGCCAAGCAATACTTGCGGCTCGACAAATCACAAGTTCAAAATTATGACGGGCTTTGTGGGCATTTAGCAATTGTCATGATGACTTATGACCTATTAGCTTGGCAGGAACGGCAAAATCAGGATGATCGCACCATTGGGGATTTATTCTTTATAATGAACGAAGCCATGCCAGATATTGAGTTGTCTCAAGCACTGGTATGGCTTCTAAATTCGTTAAAAACGATTATTAATCATGAAGTTTATGCAAGAAGAGCCCAAATTATTCAGATGATGAATCAGTTCTTCACATTTTTGCCGAAACGGTTAGTTTCGCTGTTAACAGCAAGCTAAATGGTTAAATTAATTAAAATATGCCCTGTGATACCAAGGGATCAGTCTGTCTTCATACTTTCAAGTTTCAGTTAGGCTATCTAAATGACCTCTATTAATTACTTTTTCTTGGTTGTTTTTATAGCCAGCTTTGGACTTACGATAATTCTTAACTTGTTGGTTAAATTCTTTTCTTTCATGCCGCTTACTATTGATTCCCTCATGTTGAGTTGGTGTATCATCTATTCCCTCCTCGATAAATGATTTTTCGCTGATCCGATCGGGAATATTTTTTTGCTCTAAAACTTGATTTACACTAACCGCCCAATTGTGCCGCCATTGATTGATTTTTTCTTTTTTATCCCAATCAACCAACCAAATTTTTCGGTTTCTCACATTCCCTGCAGGGGTCTTAGTTTTATTACCATGACTATCTAAAATGTATTCGGTTTTTGTTTTCTGTCCCCAAGTACCATCGGGGTTAAATGGGCGATTGGTTAACATC
>NZ_AZGJ01000044.1 GCF_001436395.1 Secundilactobacillus malefermentans DSM 5705 = KCTC 3548
AACAGGAAAAAGTATAGAACCGATTATAAAAGCGGAACAACCATGATGATTCATGGTTGTTCCGCTTTTAGGTTGCTATTTAATTACTTTGAAATTATGGTTCACATCCGCCTTAATCAACGGATGTTCACGCAAATAATCGGCAATTATTTGACTCATGCTTGTTTTATTTTCAGCAATAATTTTATCTTCACTAAACATGTCGTAATGGCCGCCACCGCCAGCGCGGTAGTGATTCAACACAATTTTCAGCGGTTCGTCATCCTTAACGGGTTGATCATGATACGTCAAGTTCTGGATGCGATTACCAACTGGCTCTGAAACGCGGATTTCGTAATTAACCCCCTCGTACATGTCATAGTTATATTGGCGGTGTTTGGGGAAAACGAAGCTTGGATTAACGGCGATTTCACCATCGTTGTCTAAAACGAAGTAGCGGGCCGAGCGTTCGAGCGCCTCTTTCAACTCCTTGCCTGTAACCTGAACCACAGCCAAACCATCCGGATAAACGTAATTCGTCATAATATTGCGCATGGTGATGGGATTTTCAAATCCGGCCCCTTCGTTGTTGAACAGGGCGGTCGCTGAAATATCGACACCCATTGTGGCCATTTGCACGCGTTGAATAAATTCTATGTAGGCACTTTCTGTGATGCGCGCTTGAAAGGGATCGGTAACGGTCAGGCTGCCATCAATTTTGCCAAGCGGCTGTTCTAACCAAGAGTCCACTTCGCGATCGAGACTTGCCGTGGATTCCATAATAGCCTTGTTTAAAGGGGCTTCTTTGGTATACACGAGTTCCGCTTGACTGTCTTCGACAACAAAACGATCATCCTTTTTCTCAATCTGGAGGGTGATTTTTCCAATGGCATCTCCCCGGAAACCAGGCTGCGTAACGGGAGTTCCGAACACTTTAGCAGCAATATGACGGTGTTGATGACCGGTGATGAGCGCATCAATCCCTTTGATATCTTTGAGGAGCTGATAAGCTTCATTTTCACCGGGGTTCTTCTCAGTTGGTTTGCCGGTGTTTAAGTCGCGTTCGAAACCGCCGTGATAGGCGACAACTACGACGTCTGCCAATTGATGAAGGAACGGAACGAAATAGCGCGCAGTCTCAACTGCTGACTGAAAATGGAGTCCCTCAATGTTGTCCTGGCGCTCCCACTGAGCAACAGTTTGAGTTGTGAGGCCCAGAATGGCAACCTTCAAGCCGTTTCGATTGATAATTCTAAATGGTTGGCCCAGCGCAGCCTGACCATCAGCGTTAAGAACGTTGGCGTTGACAAAATGGCGGTCCGATTCATTTATAGCAAGTTTTAAGTAATGCTTACCGTAATTAAATTCATGATTTCCCAATACGCCACAGTCGTAACCGATTTGATTGTAAGCATCCATTAGCCACTGGGGATTGTGCACTGGCTGGACCTGAGCAACGTAATAGGCAAGCGGTGATCCCTCAAGAAAATCGCCATCGTCAATTGTAATGACGGGGCCATTTGCTTTTTGACGCTCTTCCTTCATAATTGTGGCGACTCTGGCTAAGCCAAAGGGCAATAAGCTGCCTTGCTTCACGTAATTTGTGGGAAAAACGTAGCCATGAATATCGCTTGTCGATAAGATTGTCAGTTCCATAATGGTGCCTCCGAATTGATGTGATTGCTCCTATTATACCGTTTTATATTAGAAAGTGATATCACAATACAATTGAGATAAGTTTTAAGTTATAATGGGCATATATTATATTTTAGTAGCGCAAAATGAAAATTAAAAAATTGATCTTAACGGTTATCGTGCTGACGGTGGGCTTGTTCAGTGGGACGGCTCTTGCACAGGCGGCAAGTACAGCGGAAGCGCCCACGTACAAGGCGATTTCAAGTTTAAAGACGGTTAATTACTACACTAAAATGAGACCAAGCGGTCACAATTATGGCCTTTATAAATCCGGCGGTTGGAAAACTTCTGAGACGAATGTCAGCAAAATTGGCGCTAGTTTGACGTACAAAAATAAAACCATCCACATTACGCGTGAAGAAAAAACGGTGGATGGAACCTGGCTTAAATTCACCTATAACCATACATATACGGCCTGGGTTCATCAAAACGCCACCGTTAAATCATACCGATACCTCAATGTGCCACTGATTGCTCAGCGACCAGAGCTACCGACCGGCTGTGAAATTACTGCAGTAACGATGATGCTGAAATATGCAGGCGCCAATGTGAATAAGACGATGTTGGCGAACCAAATGCCGCGAAGCCGCAATCCTGACAAAGGATTCGTGGGGATCCCCTATTCAAAAACCGGTTGGTACATTTATCCCAAGGGACTAATGAAGATCGTTAAAAAGTATGCTGGGTCATCCGTTAACATGACGGGCAGCTCATTCAATCAAATTAAAGCTAAAATTAATCAGGGTCGCGCCGTTGTTGTTTGGGTCGGCGGTGTAGACGGTTTTGTCAACCACGCGCTCACCGTGCGAGGCTATTCAAGCACCCGAGTCTATTACAATGATTCATGGACAAAGAAGAAGACGAGCATGACGATTACAAGTTTGCACAATCATCGGAAAAAGGATGCGTATCGCGCATTGAGTTACTAAAAACGGACTAATTTAGTTCGTTTTTTTGTTGGTCATGGTATGCTCTATTTGTAAAAATTAAGGAGGCTATACCATGTCAAATACGAGTGCACTTTATCCCTACCTTACTTTCGACAACACCAAAGCTGCGTTAGCTTATTATCAGGCTGTTTTTGGCGCCGAGGATGTTGAACGATTGCCCGTTACTAAAGCCGCGGCTGAAGCGATGCACATTCCGAGTAGCGTTAACTATGAGGATTTAACGATGCATGCCGTCTTTACAATTTTAGGAAATTGGGTTTATTCATCGGATAATTTTAATCATGATGACCAGTTGACGAATAGCACCAGGTTACTGATTGACGTGGATAGCGGCGATGCGGAAATGCTGAAAAAGGCGGAAGCCCTCTACCACTCATTTGAAACGGATGACTCGGTGACGATTTTGATGCCACTTGCGGATCAGGGTTGGGGCGCTAAAATGGGAATGGTGACGGATAAGTACAATGTGACGTGGATGCTCCAAATTAGAAAATGGTAAAAAAGAAGATGGCACAAAACTTTTGTTTTGTGCCATCTTCTTTAATTTACTCGACAAAAAAATGCCCGCCACTGGGGAGGTGGCGGACAACATAGGAGTAGGTGGCTTACATCACTGTAAGCCGATATTTTACTTTGGAGGAGTAAAATGAAAAAGCTTAATATTAATTACTAATATTAGGTTATGTGTATATAGTAGCAACTAAATGTGAAGAAATTGTGACGTTTTTTTGATGGAAAAGTGTTTTTTTATTCAATTGGCCACATTTTGCATGTAGGCAAGTTCATCGGTAGAAATCTGCTGGTACAGTTCATTTCCCAATTTCTTACTTATTCTACCAGATTGAACACTCGTTTGAACGTAATTATATTCATATTGGAAAGCTTGGAGAAAGAGTTCTTGTTCCCGTTCCTGGTCAGCTTGATCAGCACGGTAGCGACTGTGGTGCTCATTGTAAGAATGGCGGACCACTGAGATTTCTGCTGAATTATCAGTGTTTGCGGCATCCTTTAAGTAGGTCATCACTTGCTCGTAAATTTTATTTTCAATTTTGACCATGTCTTCCCGCATTTTTTGTAATTTAACCGTTCGTTGGTCAAAAGAGCGAGATTTAAAATCAGACTTTCGTGGTTGATTCCGTTGGCGACCAACTTTGCGCTTTCCTCGGAGTCGAAGTAAGACAAAGGAACCTCGTCTCAAGAATTGCTTAAAGCGACTGCCTTGCGTGAATCGTGAATGAAATTGTGAGAGTCGTAGATAAGTTTGGGCGGTATTTGGATCGATTTCGCCATCGCGGGCCATCTTTAGAGCCACATCCGTTGTGATTTGATTGGTCTGATTAAAAATTTCCTGCAATTTTTTCCGATTAACGCGTCCACTAGACCCTTTTTGACTGAGAAGGGTTTCTAATACGGTGGCAATTTGTGCATCGTCTTTCGGCGAACTGGCAATAAGTTGTTGGGAAGCGTAATCGACCATCTGATTTCGATGCAGCGTGACTTCTTCATCAGAAAGAATATTTTCCTTTTTAGGCAGCAATAATGGCAAAATAACGGTTGGCACAACTAGGCTTAAAATGATGACGACGGCCGCCACGAAGATGATGGCGTTCCGATAAGGAAGTGCTTTGCCAAACGCAGTGAGCGGCAAAGAGAAGGCCATTGCGAGGGTGATGGTTCCGTGGACGCCACCAATTGCATTCAGTAGCGCGGTCGAGTTACGCTGCTCTTTTTCTGCTCCTAATTTGGCAAGGTCGAATCGGACCCAAAGGAACCGGACAAGTAGAGTTGCGAGATAAAGGGCAACTGCTAGGGCAAATAGAATCGGCATCAGCTTACTTTCACCACGCATAATATTTTGCCAAACGGTTGGTAACGTCGCCCCCCAACAGGACGAAGACAAAGCCGTTGAGGACATTTTCCACAACTTGCCAGGCCGTTTTATTTTCCATTTGTAGTTGCGTGGAAAAAAGTCGTAACCGGGACTGAGATAGCCCGTGGATTAGGCCTGCTGCGACAACTGCCAAAATACCAGAAAAACTAAATAGTTCCGCAATGAGATAGATGGCAAATGGCGTAATTAAGTTATAGGGGATAATCACGGCTGCTGGGTTCATGGTTTGCTGAATTAAAAAGAGGCGCAAACTCACTGAAACCGCACCGAGGATCACACCGATTATGAGGCCGCCGATGAAGACCCACAAAAACTGTTTTAAGCTATCAAAAACGGAAAAGTTTCCAGTCGAGAAAGCGGTGAGGGCCAAATCGAATGCCACAATTCCGGATGCGTCGTTGAATAAAGACTCGTTTTTCAGTGCGGCCATGACGTTGCGAGGCATTTTCAAGTTTCCCGTAATTGAGGAAACTGCCACAGCGTCAGTTGGGGTAATGATGGCCGCGAGTGCAAATGCCAAAGCTAACGGAATAGTGGGTAAAATGCTGTGGCTGAGGAAACCGGCGATGGTAATGCTTGCAATCACCAGTAGGACAGAAAGTGAAAAGGTGGTCCCAATTTTGCCACGCATAGATTTTGTATCGGCGTTCTGACCATCATTAAACATGAGTGGCGAAATAATCGCCATTAAAAAGATTTCAGGTTCCAAAGTGAAGTGTGAAAAAAGTGGGACAAGCGACAAAAGCAGGCCTGCGCCAATTTGGTAGAAAGCGAGTGGTATTTTATCGTACCAGGTATAAATCATATTTGTGATAATGCTGGCAATCACTAATAAGGCGATTAAAAAGAAATCGGTCAACTTTGTCTCCCCCCTTGAATACTTTTACTAACTGAAAGTGTACCGCAAATCGGTCAATTATTCAGGTTGTTTGGTCGATGTTCGGTAATTAGTTACTGAATCATTTTTTTAATTTGAAAAAGCCAAGTCATAATAGTTGTTATTTCATGATTATAATGATTCTAAATCGGATAATGTGAGACTTTCGGGGTGTTTCTTTATTTAAAACGAGAAAAATAACAACTAAAAAACCGTCTGAATAATACGAACTATATTAAGATTACAACAGTATATTGTTCGTATCGTCTATTAAAATTCACGAGACCAAAAAATGCCTTGAAATCGTTGATTTATCAAGTTATTTTGCACACAGTAGTAAATGGTTTAACTCCTAATTTTACTTTCAAAAAGTATGTAAAATGGGGTTGATTATTCGGAGAAAAATGTTATTATAAGTATAGTCACATGGTAGACGTAAGTTTTTCTAATTTGTTTTGATTGTAGGGATCAACTGTAGGGGAGCTATCGTTACTAATCCAAGAACGATAAGGGAGTGCTTAAATATGATTAATTTATACATTGCACCAAGTAGTGCATCAAGTCGTAAAGCTCGCGCATGGCTAATGAGTCATGACATTCCGTTTAAGGAACGAAATATTAAATCTAATCCGCTAAATACGGACGAAGTAAAACAGATTCTACGATTAACCGAGAATGGCAGTGAAGATATCATTTCAACACGTTCAAACGTCTTTAAGGATTTACACGTTGACCTCGATGATCTTTCAGTAAGCCAGTTGGTTGATTTGGTAGTTAAGTATCCAGACCTCATTAAACGACCAATCATCTTTGATGACAAGCGTCTTGAAGTTGGCTATAACAAAGAAGAAATTCGTCGTTTCCTATCCCGTGACGTTAGAACAGCTGAATTACGTCAATTAGAATCTCAATTAAGTTCATAAACAGACTAGTAAACACCCGCAACCTGAAATTAGGTTACGGGTGTTTTTGTTATTTAAAAATAAAAACGCCGTAAAATGAGATTTTACGACGTGGTTACGATATAAAATTAGGTAGAGACTAAAAGAAGGAAAGCTGCTGTCCTTGAACTTCCGGCGTTTGACGCTCCTCGACATATCTCTGAGCGAGTTCGTGATGTCCCAACAAATCAAGCGTACTGATGAGAAGCTGGCGAATGGTCACAGTATCAATCCGAGTAAAGGAAGCTATTTGGGCTAATACCAAAGCATTAGCTCTCCGAATTAGATCAGAATCATGAGTTAGTTGGGTTAAACTATGTAAGATTTTTCGCCCATCAAACATGACTTTCCGTCCGTTTTGCTTTTCAACGTAACGAATTGAAATTTGCATTTGAGATTGTTGTGGTTTGCGTACATTCACGAGACATAACTTCCTTTCTTTACACTTTCTATTTTATAGCAATTGAAAATTTTTAGCAACAATATATTGTGTACTTAACATGATGTTTCCAATATGTTGTGGTAGAAATTCAGTAAGGTGACAGAGCGTTGCGTTAATTTTTGCAGGACTAATTTAAAAAGTTGCTTGACAATTTTTTGAATGCCGGTTAAAGTAGGAATCATTAAATATCGATTAGAAAATGCTGAGATGAATTGGGGAATCGATATCAAGAGGTTTAAAGGGAGCACCGTTAGTGGAAAGGTGCAGCGTCTTGATAGTCAAAAGCCAATTTTGAGCATGATGACTCGCTAAGAGGAATCCGGGTGCACCCGATAGCATGCCAACATATCGCCGCGTCGACCGGCTGTGTGTAAGTGGTGGAGATTCGTCTTCACAAATGAGGTGGTACCGCGCTAAAGCGTCCTTTAGGAATTTATATTCCTAAGGGGCGCTTTTTTTGTTTATCAGGCCAGGTGAACAAGTGCCGAAGGATTTCTAATCGAAATAAAAATAAAAAATGGAGGAACTGCTATGTTTAAGGGAAGAGCGTCAATGATGATCATTATTAGTGTTGCGATTGGAGCTATGGCAGCGTTAATGACTGGCTGTGCATCAACTGCAGTTGGCGGACAAAGCGCTAGCAATTCTGCAGATAAAACTTTAAAGATAACAATTCCAGGTGAACCCACAACGACTGATCCGACTAAGAAAATTGAAACGAACGCTGAAGCAATTACTTCTCAAACAAATGAAGGTATTTATCGCAAAAATGCGAAACATGACATCGTCGCCGGAGTTGTTGAGAAGGTTGTGACACCAACCGAAAATGGAACAAAATATACGTTTACGATTAAAAAGAATGCTAAATGGCAGGATGGAACTTCCGTCAAATCGGAGGATTTTGTGAACTCAATCCAACGTCAGGCGAATCCAACAACGAAGTCACAGCAAACTGATGACATTCAATATATCAAGAATTTTACCGCCGTTAATAGTGGCAAGATGGATCCTTCTAAATTGGGGATTCAAGCCGTCAATGACAGAACCTTTACCGTCAAATTGACCCGCAAAGTCTCATTTATGAACTACGAATTTACCGGATTTTACCCATTGCAGACGGCTGCCATCAAGAAATACGGCAGCAAGTATGGGACTTCCGCAAGTACGACCGTTTCAAATGGGGCCTACGTTCTTAAAGGCTGGACTGGTACAAACGACAAGTGGCGTTACGCAAAGAACACGCACTACTGGGATGCCAAAAACGTGAAGATCTCGAACGTTAAGGTCACGGTGGTTAAAGAGGATAGCACCGCATCCAATATGTTCAATTCCGGCGAAATCGATTTAACCAGTATTTCAGGTCAGTACGTTAAGCAAAATAAGAATAATAAGAACTTGAAAGTAACCAAGACTGCCCGAAATAATTACCTTTATTTCAATAACAAAAAGAAGAGCACGTCAAACGAAAACGTTCGTCATGCCATTAGTCTCGTCATTAATCGGAAGCAATTGGCTAATAACGTGCTTGGTGACGGCTCAACCGCATCGGATAACATTGTGCCATCTGGTCTAGCCAAGAACCCAACAACTGGCGAAGACTTTAATAAGGAAATGGGGAATCTTGCCCCAACCGATATTGCCAAAGCCAAAAAGTACTGGGCAAAGGCGCAAAAAGAATTGGGCAAAACGACCATTACACTTGATCTGTTGACTGATGATGCTGATACCGAAAAGAAACTGGGTCAGTACGTTCAAGGCACTGTTCAGAAGAACCTTAAAGGATTGAAGATTAATGTGGTTTCAGTTCCGCACGCAACCCACGTTACTCGTGACTTCTCGACTGACTTTGACATTGCGACAGTTGGCTGGGGTCCTGATTATACCGACGCTGACGACTTCTTGGCTCAAATGGTCAGCTCTGGTTCAATCAACTTCTCCAAATGGAAGGATGATAAGTACGAAGCCTTGATGGCTAAAGTTGAGGAAACCGACAAGTATACGGCACAACAACGCTACGATTTCCAAAAGCAAGCTGATAAACGACTGATGGAAGTTGCCGCAGTGGCACCAACTTATCAAGCCGCAACGGCTCACCTTGTTAATAGTAAACTTGGTGGTTTGAGTTGGGATGCGTTCTCTGGTTCAGGGAGTCAATTGCAATATGCTTATTGGAAATAAATGAGAATTTTATTAGATAATTTTTAAAAATCCCGTTGACAAGCGAAAATTAGAGGCTTACTGTTAGACGTAAGTTAAAAACAGATGAGAAAGCAATGATGAAGTAGAGTAGAAATAAGGATTTGTTCAGCGACTTCCGTTTGGTGAGAGGGAAGGCAAATCATTATTTTGAAAATCACTTCGGAGCTATGTGGTGAAAATTAGTAACCTACACTGGGGGGCGCCCATTATCGTGCCTAAGAATTGCCGAGACGTCCGGCAGTTCGATAAGCGGCGGTCATTTGACTGCAAGAAAAGGTGGTACCACGCGCAAGCGCCCTTTGAGTTCATTGAACTCGAGGGCGCTTTTTGTTTCTCATCGATACATAGTTTCATCGCGACACAATTAGGAGGGAAAACACATATGAAAAAAACACTTACTTTTGGAACACTAGCCGTTGTAGCAGGCTTGGCATTGGCAGGATGTGGTAGTTCATCTGCTAATAAGGCAAAGGATCAAAATAAGACACTTAACGTAACCGAAGCATCTGAAATGCAAATCGCTGATCCAAACAAGGCAACCGACGCCTACTCGTTTGATATGATGGAACAAACAACTGAAGGACTTTATCGCCTAAATAACAGTGGCAAGGTCGTTGCGGGGATGGCTACGAAGGTTGTAAAGCCAACGAATAATAACACCAAGTACGTTTTCACCTTACGAAAGGGTGCCAAATGGAGTAATGGCGATGAAGTTACCGCGCAGGATTTCGTTACGTCCTTTGACCGGCAAGTTGATCCAAAGACAAAGGCCCAATATGCGAACCGGTTGGAAACCTTTAAGAATTATGCCGCCGTTCAGTCTGGTAAGATGAAGCCGAGCGCATTAGGTGTTAAGGCAACAGGAAAGTACAAATTGACGGTGACGTTGAGCAAACAAAATCCGACATTTGACTACGATTTGGCAACTGAATTGCTGCCCGTTAATACGAAGCTGGTCAAAAAATACGGGAGTAAATATGGAACAAACGCTTCTAAGGTTGCCGCAAATGGCCCATACGTTCTGAAAAACTGGAACGGGACGAAGGATACGTGGCAGTATGTTAAAAATGACAAGTACTATAAGAAGAGTTCTGTAAAAATCAACAAGGTTAACGTTCAAGTGGTGAAAACGTCTAGTACAGCTGAAAACCTATTTTCTGCAGGAAAGGTTCAAGAAACTAGGGGAACAATCAGCGGAACCCAAGTTAAAGAAGCTGAGAATAATGCTAAGCTGAAGAAACAGTTGGTTAAGACGTTGACTGGGGCAGTTACGGTCCAACATTTCAATAAGGACCGTAAGTTGACAGCAAATTCTGATTTCAGAAAAGCTGCCTCCGCTGCACTTAATTTGAAGCAACTTACCTCGAAGATTAACCAAGATGGCTCACAACCACTTAAAAACTTAGTCGCTGCTGGAACTGCCAAGGATCCAAATACGGGCAAAGATTTCGCTGATGCAGTTGGCAATTACACAAAACACAGTGATGCTCAAGCTAAAGCATATTGGAAAAAAGCTGTAAAAGCACTTGGTAGCAGTAATCAGAAGGTGAACCTATTAATTAGTACTTCTGATAGTGGTAAGAACATGGCCGAATACATCCAAAGTCAATGGGAAAAGGACATGCCAGGTTTGAAAGTGACAATCACTTCTGTACCACTTCAACAAGAAATCACAAAGATGTTTAAGAAGGACTTTGATGTTGCTCAGTTCGGCTGGACTGGTGGCGAACCTGATCCACTTAATGATCTTGAAATTTTCCAAAAGGGTAACTCAGTTAACTTTACTGGTTGGAATGACAAACAATTTAACACATTGATGGATCAAGCTGCAACGACCACGAATAAAAAGGCCCGTTACACGTTGCTTAAGAAGGCAGCCCGTCGCGCAATGGAAGTTCGTGGGGTTAATCCAATTGATCAACAAGCACAAATTACACTATTAAGCAGCAAGGTTGGTGGGCTAAAATATTCGGCAACCAACACGACTGGACAATATCGTTACGCATACTGGAAATAGGGAGACGTTAATTAATGGCTGATGAGTTAAAGCAAAATGTTGAAAAAGCGTTAAAGGAAGATTACGGGCGTTTGGAAAAGTATCTCAGTATCGAAACAGTTTCCGCTCAAAACCGCGGTATCGACGAAACGGTCGCATTCTTAAAACAATCGTTTACTGATTTGGGAGCTTCAAACGTTGAAACTTGGCACGATGTTGGTGACAGCAATCCCTTCGTTTTTGCGGAATTTGCGGCGGGTCCTGAAGGAAACGCGGATAGAACGCTCCTATTCTATAATCACTATGATGTTCAGCCACCAGAACCCCTGGATGAGTGGGAATCAGAACCTTTCAAACTAACCGAAAAAGATGGCAAGTATGTGGCACGTGGGGTTTCCGATGATAAAGGTGAGTTAATGATCCGAATGACGGCGGTGAAGGCTCTTCAGCGCTCTGGCGGGTTGCCTTGTAACCTGAAGTTTATCGTTGAAGGTGGCGAAGAAGTGGGTAGCCCATTTGTTCCGGAAATGGTCCAAAAGCACGTTGCTCAACTGAAAGCGGATGCCCTCGTTTGGGAAACGGGCGGAAAAGATGCTGACGATAATTTCCAAGTGACCTGTGGTGTCAAAGGAATTATGAGTTTTGAGCTGACCGTCACCACGGCAGCTAAGGACATGCACTCATCGCTCGCGGCTTACGCAGATAATGCCGCTTGGCGCTTAACGAAGGCGTTGGCTTCACTAAAGTATGCGGACAATCGCGTTCTAGTCGAAGGCTTTTACGATGATGTGCGGGAACTGACCGACACCGAAAAGGCGGCAACTGCCAAACTCCAATTTAATGAAGCAACGACGCGCGAAACATTTGGCATGAAACGGCCGTTGATGACGGATGACCCGAAAACGGCGTTGGTGAACGAGCCAACCATGACGATCAATGGGTTGTCGAGCGGTTACGAAGGGGATGGCGTCAAAACGGTTATTCCTAAGTTTGCTAAGGCCAAGCTGGACTGTCGTTTAGTTCCTAATCAAGCCCCAAAGAAGATTGCCGAATTAATTCAAACCCAGCTAAACAAAAATGGATTCGATGATGTTCAGGTTACCTATTTATTGGGAGAAGATCCCTATCGCTCCAACCTTGACGACCCATTTGTTAAATTAGCGGTAGAAACGGCTAATCAAGTTTACGGAAATAAGGTAAAATTAGTACCAAACGCAGCAGGTGGAGGTCCAGAAGCACCATTTTACGAATCACTGAAAGTGCCATTGGTTGCAACCGGTGGAACTTACGCGGGTTCTGGCCCCCACGCGCCGAACGAAAGTGTTCGGGTGGCGGATTATGCACAGGATGCTGAGTATACGGCACGATTGTTGCGCAATTTTAAAACGCTTTGAAAAAAATAGAACGAGGCGGATTCTTGCGTCTCGTTTTGGTATTGAAAGGATGATTGGCGAATGGCAAAAAGTGTTGTAGCAGAGGATTTATTCAAATTAAAGTCATTAACGCAGGTGACGCAGGGTGGCGACTTAACCTTCTTTGTTGAAAATAAAACGGATAAAGAAACGAATTCGTATCCCACCAAAATTGGGAGCGTCGATGCGACTGGTAAATACCAAGTTTGGGCTGATGGGGGCGTGAATACGCAGCCAACCCCAACGCCAGATTTTCTATTTTACGTGGGCCAAGCTGATGACGAAAAGAAAACGCCACAACTATTTAAAATGCCACTAACCGGTGGTAGCGCAGAACAAGTCACTGCTGGCAAGCCACAAGTCCAACAAGTGGTAGCGTCAGGTGATGGGTCAACATTGGTTTTCAAAACCCTCACGACTGATGAAGAGCCTAAGTATAAGACAACTGATTTTCCGAAAACCCGACACGTGACAAAGCTAATGAGTCATATGGATGGCTATGGGTGGTACCCAAACGACGGCGTTTATACACTCAACACGGTTGATGTTGCGACCGGAAAAGTGACGAAAGTATTTGAAAGTGCCTACAGTTTTAAATTAGTCGATGTTGATCAAACAGGTGCGTTGGCGGCTTATACGCGTCAGACGAATCCAGAACTTGATACGGATTACGATCCAACCAGTGGCTTATATTTTTACGATTTGACTGAAAAAACAGAAACTTGGGTCACTGAAAGTGTGGCCGGTGGTAGCTTTAACGATGCTAGCTTCTCTCCAGATGGCCAAACCGTTGCGGTTGTTGGAAATGACCAGTCACACCAAGGGATGACGGTGGACGATTTATGGGTTTACGATGTTCAATCTGAAAAGTTGACCAATTTAACCCATGCTGATGACACAGTCGTTGTTGGATTTGGTGGTGAAATGGCAACTGATTTCGTTCAGCATCGCAAAGAAAAGGGCGTCTACTGGTTAGACAACAATCAGTACGTCTTTACTGCGTTGCACCATGGGCACAGTCAAATGTACACGGGTGACAAAACCGGCGTAAAGTTAGTCGATGATCAGCCTCGCGAAGTTTACGATTTTGATGTGGTCAATAGCCACACGGTGGCCCTTTCCGTTTCAAAGCAGGATAAGCCCAGTGAGTTGGTCCATTTGGACGTTAATGGAGGAACTGAAAAGGCCTTGTACAATCCCAATGCTGAGTATGAAAAGAATCACACTTATACATCACCAAAGCATTTCAATTATAAAGCTAAGGACGGGCAAGCCCTTGAAGGCTGGTACTTACCACCCGTTGAGGCAAAAGCGAAGAATCCGGTTCTCCTTTATGTTCATGGCGGGCCACACGCCGCTTACGGTGAGAGCTTCTTCTTCGAGTTCCAGGTTTATACCACTTTGGGATACGGCGTGGTCTTTGTGAACCCCCGTGGCTCAACAACTTATGGGCAAGCTTTCGTTGATGACGTGACGGGTCACTACGGTCAGCGCGATTACACCGATGTGCTGGATGGCTTGGATTATGCGCTAGAAAAGTTCCCAGAATTGGATGAAGATCATCAGTATATTGCTGGTGGCTCATACGGTGGCTTTATGACAACGTGGACGGTTGGTCATACCGATCGTTTTGCGGCGGCAGTTGCCCAACGGAGCGTGACCAATTGGATTGGGATGTACGGACAATCTGATATTGGTTTTTATTTCAATCGCCAAGAGTTACAGGCGGACTTGTTTGATCCAGACGGGTTGAAAAAGTATTGGGAAATGTCACCATTGGCGTATGCGCACAACGTGAAAACGCCGCTACGATTGCTGCATGGTGAGTGGGATATGCGTTGCCCAATTAGTCAAAGTGAGGAGTTCTTCACGGCGGTTAAGCAAACGGGAACGGATGTCGATTTGGTTCGTTATCCGCAGGCGTTCCATGGTGTGTCACGGGATGGCTTGCCGAGTTTACGGGTGCAGCGGGTGAAGGATATGGATGAGTGGTTTAGTAGATACTAGTGCTAAGGCCCTCGGTAATTTCTGAGTACTAACAAAAAATCTCCCTTTGATGGTCTAGATCAAAGGGAGGTTTTAGTTAGACGGAAGAAATTGAGGGTCGAAGCACGCAGACGCAATGTAATGGTGACGAATATTTCTAGACGGTTCTGGTCTGGGAGTGTTTTTAGGTTAGGCGGAGATGATTGCGGTTTGGAGCACGCAGATGCAATGTAGCCGTTAGACGGAAGAAATTGAGGGCCGAAGCACGCAGATGCAATGTAATTGTTACATGAAAGAAGGATTTAACTTGCAAAACCGAATTGCTATTTTGGGGGATGTTCACGGTAACGTCACAGCACTTGAAGCAGTCCTGAAAGACTGTATTGCGAATGATGTGACAGAATACTGGTTTTTGGGAGATCTCATCTTACCCGGACCAGGTGGCCATAATTTATTTGAAATGTTGGAAAGGGTGAAACCCACAGTTTGGCTAAATGGAAACTGGGAGGAATCCTACTTGCAGTTTCTAAATGGCCAAGTTGATATAAATGATCCTGCAGACATTCACTTTGCCAAAATAGCTGAGCGCCTGGCGAGGGATCTTAAAGAATCGGACGTTGTTAGAATGAAACAGGCGCCCATTCACCAAATAAAACAGGTCAATCACTTAAACTTTTCAATCACCCATAACTTACCGAACAAAAGTTATGGACCAGAATTGTATCCAACGCAAGATCAGTCAAATTTTGATCAGTTATTTAAAGAGCATGAAGAGTTGGATGTTGCGGTTTATGCCCATATTCATCAGCCAGTTTTGCGTTATACATCTAAAGGACAGCTGATATTAAATCCGGGTGCTGTGGGACAGCCTTATGATTCTTGGCCAAAACTTTGGTCAGATTTAAGGGCTCAATATGCGATTATCACGGTTGATGATGAGGGCCTGCAGGTCAATTTTCGAAAAGTTTCTTACAATGTTGATAGGGAACTTCAACGGGCGAACGCTGTTAATCTACCGTACTTGTCACTATATGAAGAATTACGAAAAACGGGTAAAGCGCACACCCATAATCAAGATATGTTGGCACAAATGAACGAAGAGTTTGGTTACAAGCAAGATGTTATTAATTATTTGAAAAATAAGTCATAGAGATTGGTGAAATATCTTCGAGCAATCGAGGGTATTTTTGTGTGGATGTGGTTTTTCAAATACGAACTTTATTAAAGTGGAATTGTTCGATTTTGACAGTGCAGGTAGAGAAATTTGACTGGAACGAAGGAAAATTACATTCCAGAACAGCTAGACATAATTTACATTAATTTTGATCCAACTAAGGGAAGAGAAATTAAGAAAAGACGGCCTGCACTCGTCATGAGTTCAACAGTCTATAATCGGCGGACAGGGTTCGTCGTTGTTTGCCCCATCACTAGCACTCATAGGGATTTACCAATGTATGTAGAGTTGCACAGCCATAAAATTCACGGCCAGGTTAACGCCATTCAACTGCGAAGTTTAGATTATTTGAAGTCTAATCGGCAAATTGAATTCGTTGAGTCCGCGCCCATACAAGATTTTGAACGAACAGCAAAAATAATCAAAGACATCTTCAATTTTGACGATTTAATCAGTAATTTTAGCTAAATAAAAGCCACCTTCTGAAGTGAACCCCCGGTATTG
>NZ_AZGJ01000045.1 GCF_001436395.1 Secundilactobacillus malefermentans DSM 5705 = KCTC 3548
TCAGTTTTGTCCCAGCCACTTTTCTTATACTTATTTTTGTGTGGAAATAGGAGTCTCTTTTTCAATTGCTAATTGTGCAACGAGATTCAAATAGTTAAATGGTTGATCATAATGAGGATTGAAAAGCATGTCGATAAAAGCTAAATCATCGATAGTGTTTTCATTTTGAATACAAACCGAAATTGTGTTTGCAGACTGAGTTAAATCAAAGTCGCCAAAGAATTGGGCACCTAGAATTTTACGAGTACTTACATCATAAACCAATTTAATATCTATTTTCCCATTGGTGGGCATGAAATATGGTCGATGAAGGCCATGATAAGTTACGCTGTCTGCGTCGTAACCACATTTGAGGGCATGTGATAAGGTAAGCCCAGACGTTGCCAAAGTATGATTAAAGAACCGTAACGCGGTTGTTGCTTGAGTTCCTGTGTTGCGATACTGATGACCAAATAGATTATGACCCACCGCATATCCTTGCCGAATAGCATTCGTTGCGAGTGAATAATATTCCTTTTGCTTGGCTGGGTTAACATATGTAGAGCAAACGTCACCAGCAGCTAAAATATCAGGATCTGAAGTTTCTTGCCACTCGTTAGTTGAAAGGGCACCATTGCGATCCAACTTAACCTGATTAAACAGTAGCTCGGTGTTTGGTTCGAATCCAGTACAAGCAACAACAAAATCTGCTAGCATATTGTCATTCTGAGTTAGAATATTGACTTGTTTACCATCTTCAGTCGGTTCAAAGGCATTGACGCGTGTGTTAAGACGGACATCAATTCCATGGGAACGCAGCGAAGCGACAATCAAATCGGACGTTTCCAAATCAATATAATTACATAATAATTGTGGACCATCTTGAATTAAGGTGACTTGGTGATTCGTATGGGCATATGCCTCTGCCATTTCAACGCCGGAGTAGCCACCGCCAATAATTGCAATGTGGTGATTATTCTTTGAATACTGTTTAATGGTTTGAGCTTGTTCGTACGTTTTGCATACTTGAACCCGGAAACTATCAACACCTTTGACAGTTGGGACAGAGGCGCTTGATCCAGTCGCCATAACAAGTTTATCGTAATGGTCGGTAAATTGCTCTTGAGTTTCCAAATTTTCAACAATAATTGTTTTATTTTTGGTATCAATTTTTAAGACATCATGGCCAATTTTTACATTCGCACCCAGTTCTGTAAGATGTTCAGGTGTTTCAGATAGCATTGTCTCGAGGCTGTTTACTTCATTTGATAGATAGAGGGAAATACCACAGGATAAAAATGAAACATTCGTATTTCTTTCATAAACAGTAATGTCGGTTTCTGGGTGTACTTTTAACGCTTCTTTAACTGCGGTCATCCCAGCGTGTGTACAACCAATTACGATGACTTTCAAAATTTGACCCTCCAAAATTGATTATGAATTTTTGATACATTTATTTTAGCCTAACTTTTGTTTTGCGTCCGTTGCCACAAGATGTGGTTTTTCGTAGAAATAACCCTGACGGACATCCACATTGAATGTATCAATGAATTTGTCGATTTGTTTATCTTCAATACCTTCCAAAACGAAACGCACTTTGTGTTCCTTTGCAAAATCGCGCCAAAAGATAACTCGTTGTTGCATGTCAGGGTGGTAAACTGACTTATCAAAATTCTGAAGCGCAAATTTAATTTCACTTGCAAGTGGAATTAATGCTTGAACTTGTTGTTCTGTATTACTACCAGAATCGACATCGTCAAGAGAAACTTCAATTCCAGAAGCGACAAATTTTTTCAAAACTTCGGAAATATCTTTTGTCAAAATAGTTTGATCAGTAGAATCTTCTGTTAACTCTACTTGAATACGAGTAGGGCGAATAATTTTTTGTGCTTTAATTAGGGCATCCACAACCTGGTCGTTTAAAATTTGAGCACGGTTTAAATTGACAGATAAGGAGCTAACCTTCAATGAAAGTTCGCTAGCCGCTTCAACTAACTTGCCGGCAACAATTTCTGCAGGTACGTCTGCAAAACTGTGCGGTGGGCGCCATCCTTGCTCAGTGAGCTTTTTAAGAAGTAATTCATAACCGATGACTGACTGATTAAATTTATTTATGATTGGTTGAACAAAGTATTTATACATGGCGATCTCTCCTATTTCTGTGACAAATGATGGTCGTAAGTAAGATAGAAAAAACCCGTCGCTTGACTTTCTCAAGGACGGGTCGTGTTCCAAACAGTTATATTAACTAACCGTGAGGACTGAGCTTTTCTTCTGTTTTGTATAACTAAATAGTAGCAGATATTTTTGTAAAATACAATGATTTTGAGATTCTTTCATGACATTTTTCAGTCTAAGTTAAAATAAAGAAAGTACTTTCCTTAATAAATCATCTATCTTAAGAAAAGTACTTTGAAGATTTAATAATTGTTAGCTATTACTCTTTGGTGAAGTCAACAACCATTCGTCCAACAATTTTGTTGGACTTCATTTCATCGATAATATCATTAATTTCACTCAAACGACGAGTCTTAACGATAGGGTGAACCTTGCCTTCAGCACCAAATTGAAATGCTTCTGCTAAATCTTGACGAGTTCCAACAAGTGATCCTGCAACTTGGATGCCATCAAGGACAGTCTTAGCAATGTTAAGTTCCATATTTCCTTGTGGTAGCGCCACAGCAACAAGACGGCCATCTGGACGTAAGGCATTTACTGATTGTGTAAATGCATCAGACGTAACGGCAGTAACCTGGGCGTTGTGAACACCACCAACTTGTCTCTGAATTTCTTCGGCAACGTTTGAGTCATGACGGTTAATCAGAATTTCGGCACCATTTGCCTTAGCAGCAGCAAGCTTATCTGGGTTACCATCGACGGCAACCACATGGGCACCAAATACGTGTGAGGCATATTGAATTGCTAAGTTACCTAAACCACCGGCACCAACGACTTCAACCCATTGACCAGGCTTCGTTTCGCCAATTTTTAGTGCTTTATACATGGTCACACCGGCACAAGTGAGGGAAGTGGCCTCAACTGGATCCAACTCGTCTGGCACCTTCACGGCATAGTTAGCATCTACAATAACTTGTTGAGCCATAGCGCCATCAACGGTAAATCCAGAATTTTGTACATTGCGGCAAAGTGTTTCGCGACCACTTAAACAATATTCGCAATGGCCACAACCCTTAAAGAACCAAGCAATAGAAACGCGATCTCCGATTTTTAAGTTTGTAACGTCATCGGCAATTTGAGAAACCCGACCAACACCTTCATGGCCAATAATTCTGCCAGGAACTTTACCAAAGTCACCAGCGGCAACGTGTAAATCTGTGTGACAAAGACCACAATATTCGACGTCAACTAAGGCTTCTCCTGAGTGGATAGGGCGTAAAGTAACCTCTTTAATATCGACATAACCATCAACTGGATCGCGTACAACTGCTGCTTTCATTATTTATACTTCCTTTGAAATTTATTTTTTTGTTTACATGCAAATTGTATATTAAATCACAAACTTTACAAGTGAATTTTTACACAACTTTAAAATTTCTTAACTTTTCTCTTAAATAACTTTCTTAAAAGATAAAATATATTGCCATAAAAACGTTGATTTCTAAGCAAAAGGACGAACTATATGTTAGAATTATCAATGGATTATTAGATTGTAACAATTTACTAAGAATTTATTTAAATGTAGAGGTGTTGAGAACACATGAGTCGCATATTAATTATTGAAGACGAAAAGAATCTTGCCCGTTTTGTGGAGCTTGAACTTAAGCATGAGGGGTATGAAACTGAGGTTTGTTTGAACGGACGAACTGGTTTGGATGCTGCTTTAGCCCAAGACTTCGATGTCATTCTATTAGATTTAATGTTGCCAGAATTAAATGGTATTGAAGTTGCTCGTCGGGTTAGGGAAGAAAAAAGTACCCCTATTATCATGATGACAGCGCGTGATTCTGTGATTGACCGGGTTTCTGGATTTGATCATGGCGCTGACGACTACATTGTTAAACCTTTTGCTATTGAGGAGTTGCTTGCCAGAATTCGGGCTTTATTACGTCGAATTAATATTGAAGGTAAGAACCAGAGCTTCAAACAAACGACCGTGACGTATAAAGATTTGACTATTGAAAAAGAAAATCGAGTTGTTCGTCGTGGGGAAGAAGTTATTAACTTAACTAAACGCGAATATGAACTTTTACTAATCTTAATGGAGAATATTAACGTTGTTCTCGCAAGAGATGTTCTGCTTAATAAAGTTTGGGGATATGAGTCAGAAGTAGAAACGAACGTGGTTGATGTTTACATTCGTTATCTACGAAATAAAATCGATCGAATTGGCGAGAAGAGCTACATTCAAACCGTTCGTGGTACCGGGTATGTGATTAGATCTTGATAAGCCGTGAGGAATTAGAACTTCGTGAAAATGGGCCACACACTAATAGGAGTCGACGTAGGTTTTCATTAAAGTGGAAATGGGCGTTAGGGACTGCTTTTGGTGTGCTGGTCATTTTTGCTGTATTTGCTGTTTTAATATTTGACAGTTTTACTTCTGTCTTAATCAAAGAAGAGCGCGCCCATGTTAACGATACAATTCAAGTTGTTGAAAATCGTCTTAGTAGTTTTCAAAGCGAGTTAAACATCAAATCTGTGACGCCAATTTTAAGACCAGAAGTGACTGGTAATGAAGTTGGTAAAAATCCAATGACGAGTAACCGACTGCATAACATCTACAATAATTCAATTTTTGTGAGCTTATCACGCGATAGTACAGCGGTTAGTGTTTACGATAAGAGTGGCGCACAAATTTTTGCTTCTCGGTCAAATGCGATTGATTTTGACAGAGTTAGCAAAAAAACAGTTAGACGTGAAAAATCCGGAAAATTTAATGGCTATGTGGGCGATGCACCGATTCGATCACATAAAACCAAAAAGATTATTGGCTACGTCCAAGTGACTAATGAGCTGACTAACTATCACTCAACCAGTCGCCAACTAGCAATCATTTTACTAGTCCTTGGATTGATTGCAGTTTTTGCCTCCGCAATACTAAGTTACATTTTAGCCTACTTTCAGTTGCGGCCGATTGAGGAAATCAGCGCGACCATAAATGAAATCAATGCTGAACCGCAGTCGTCAAAACGAGTTCCAAAGTTCAAACGTAATGATGAACTTTCCGATTTAGCAATTTTGTTCAATGATATGTTGGATCAAATGCAACGATTCATCGAACAACAACAACAATTTGTTGAAGATGTGTCTCATGAATTAAGGACGCCAGTTGCGGTCATCCAAGGCCATATGGAGCTTTTGAATCGCTGGGGGAAAGATGATCCAGAAGTTTTAGCAGAGTCCTTAAAAGCGTCCCTGCAGGAGACCCAAAGAATGCAGAGTCTCGTTAAGGAAATGCTAGATTTATCACGTGCTGAGCAAGTAGAAATTAATTATACAAACGAGGTTACGGCTGTTAAAGAACTGGTTAATCAAGTATTTAATGATTTTAAAATGATTCATCCAGATTTTACGTTCACCCTTGATGATGATGTTAAACGAGAAACTTATGTTCAAATTTATCGGAATCATCTTGAGCAGGTCCTTATTATTCTTCTTGATAATGCTGTTAAGTATTCTGTTAATCGCAAAGAAATCCATATGTCATTTGCCCTAGGTAGTCGAAACGTTGAGATTGCTGTTCAAGATTTTGGTGAGGGAATCTCTCGGGATAATATGGATCGGGTCTTTAACCGATTTTATCGAGTGGATAAAGCGAGGAGTCGAAACAAGGGGGGGAATGGACTGGGTCTGTCCATTGCGCAACGTCTAGTTGAGTCCTATCATGGCCAAATTTCAATTGAAAGTGCTGTGGGTCATGGGTCCGTATTTAGGATTACATTGCCAATCTTAAACGATAAAGAGCGTCATAAACTGGAACAACAGGCAATCAAAGAGCATGCCAAAAAGTCGCCAAAACCATCAATAAGTACTAACTTAGGCGCAAATCCTAGTGAGGATGAGAACCAAGAGAAATAATAAAAAAATGGAGTGCTAGAGGAAATTCCTCTGGCACTCCATTTTTGATGTGTTATTAATCGCGATGGTGATGCTGCTTACCAGCATTACGGTTACGATTATTATGATGTTCAATAGTTGTTTCTTTAGGCTTTTCAGGAGAATCGGTTGATTCACTAACCGGTGTCTCCGTCACTGTAACAGGTTTAACAGGGCGTTTAGCAACTTCTGCCTCAATCTGTTTTCGAATTCTTGGTCGGTACATATTGATGATTATCGTTTGAATACATGCAAAGATACCACCGATGAAGAAGTACAAGCCAAGTCCGGCTGGGGCACTAATTGAGATAAACAAAATCATTGCGGGACTAATAATTAGGGTCATCCGCATTTGTTTCTTTTGATCCTCTGGCATACCAAGTAATGATAGGTAACCTTGACCTAAGTAAGATAAGCCAGCCAAAATGGCAAGAATTAATGAAGAGTGACCAAGTGGAATTCCCATGAAAACAGATGATGATAATTCTGGGGAGTACCGAATAGCCGCATATAAACCTGCAAAAACTGGCATTTGGATAAGAAGGGGAAGACAACCAATTCCACCCGTAATGCTGATACCATTGTCACGGTAAAGGGCCATCATTTGCTGGCCAGCTGCTGATTGTTCCTCAGGTGTTTTAGCGGCTTTTTGACGTTTTTGAATTTCAGTCATTTGTGGCCGAATCATTGACATCTTTTCTTGCTGAATCGTTGACTTACGCAGTTGGCTAATCATGAGTGGTAAAAGCACCATTCGAACTAAGACCGTTAAGGCAACAACTGCCCATCCGTACGAGCCCCCGAAGAAGTTTGCAAGCCAATCCATGACATTTTGACCTGGCTTAGCAAGATAGTCGTAGATGAAACCATAAGGCTTACCACTTTTAGTTGTTCTAACACAACCACTTAGAAAAATGGCGAGACCTGCGAGCAAAGTAAACAGACTTGCTCTTTTGAATTTTTTCATTTCAATAAATCCTCTCGTTTAAAAAGATAATAACAGGATAAATACTACTTTAATAATGATTCTTTTTCAATCAATTAATCAATTATACGAAAATTGTTCCAGTTTTTAACCGGAACGGCCATTTTTGTTAGGTTGGCCACTTTTGCAAATGGGGTCAAGTTAGTTTCAACAGTTTGAAGAAAATGAGTTAAATCAGTTTCCTTTCCTTGCGCAACAATCTGCACGGATCCATCCCGCTGATTTTTAACGGTTCCAACAATTGAGAGTTGTTCAGCTAATCGAACAGTAGACCATCGAAAACCGACGCCCTGAACTCGCCCATAAACTGTAATTTGATATGCCTTCACAAGATTCACCCTTTCGTCGTGTATTTTACCACGAATAGGCCTCGTTCACGTCTTTTAATATGGTAGAATAGTCAATGAAATTAAAGGCGGTATTGAATAATGGAAAAAATAACCTCAAAACAGAATTCAAAAGTCAAAGAATGGGCGAAATTAAAGACAAAAAAGGGACGTCATCAAACTGGAACGTATCTATTAGAAGGCTGGCATCTTGTTCATGAAGCAATAATGAACAATGAACCGATCAAAAGCATTCTGGTAACAGAAAGTGAACTTGATACGGTTGAGATTTCCGGAAACTTTCAGACAATATTAATTACAGAAGAAATTGCTAATCACATAGCAAGCACCGTCACCCCCCAAGGCGTTTTTGCAATCGTTGAGATGGATGGGTCAAAGACGGCTTTACCAAGTAAATTAGAAGGTGCCTGGCTACTGCTCGACCAAGTTCAGGATCCTGGAAATATTGGGACAATGGTTCGGACAGCGGACGCTGCGGGATTTACGGGTGTTATTTTTGGAACAGGTTCTTCCAGCCGATTTAATCCTAAAATTGTTCGATCAATGCAGGGGAGTCAATTTCATATTCAGCTACTAGAGATGGGTTTAGCTGATGCGATGACTTCATTTTTGCAGGCGGGTTATCCAGTTTATGGAACCGAACTCAATCCGGATGCAAAGTCATTTAAGCAAATAAAACCCGATAAAGATTTTGCACTTATTATGGGAAATGAAGGCAATGGGATGTCAAAGAATCTATTGACTAAGACAACTGCAAACCTATACATTCCTATAAAGGGTAAAGCGGAGTCACTAAATGTTGCAATCGCTGCCGGAATACTGATGTTTCAATTGTTACAGTAATTTTTAGAAAAGGTTAAGATGCATGAATTTTATGAAAGTAAGAGGGAGTTTTCTTTTGCTTTTTTAGAAAAAGAAAGTATAGTGTAACTATAAATTACTTACAAAAGAAAAGGAATGTTATATGAAAAAAGAAATTTGGCGTCAAGATAGTGAATACGTTGACTTAATTTCAGATTTGTTAGAAACTTCAGCAGTCCAAAAATTGGCAAACTATACGCAACATCACCATTCAACACGATTGGAACATTCACTATCAGTTTCATATGACAGTTACGTAATTGCTAAACGGCTTAATTTAAATACGAGAGCGGTAGCGAGAGCAGGTTTATTACATGACTTGTTTTATTACGACTGGCGGACGACTAAATTCAATTTAGGCTCACATGCCTTCATTCATCCAAGAGTTGCTTTACGTAACGCCGAAAAAATAACAGAACTTTCACCCATGGAAAAAGATATTATTCTGAAGCATATGTGGGGTGCAACTTTGGCAACCCCTAAATACAAGGAGAGTATGATTGTTTCTCTCGTTGACGATTACGAAGCCGTAAATGAGTTCTTTTCACCATTGCGTACCAAATGGCAGCACCGATTACAAAAAGCAAGTAATGAATAATTTAAACAAAGGGGATTAGAGCTAATGTCTGAAACGATGGCTTATGAAAATCCAGTCGATTTTGAGTTGTGTCCAAGGTTTGCTAAAACTTTTGCGATTCTTGGGAAAAAGTGGAATGGATTAATTATTGACGTTTTATTGCATTTAGGAAATCAGCGTTTTAAAACATTAGCTGAAAAAGTGCCAAAGTGCAGTGATCGCGTTTTAGTTGAACGTTTAAAAGAACTTGAGGATGAAGGAATTATTGTGCGAAATACACATTTAAATTCTTCATTGATTGACTATGCTTTAACTGAAAAAGGAAAAGATTTGGCTAGTACCATGGCTAATATTCACGATTGGGCGGAAAAATGGTATGAAGTTAAAGGCGAAACAGTGGTTGACCAATTTGACAATAATCGTTAAACTATTAATTGATAATAAAAGTGTTGAGGGAAAGCAGTAGACTTCAGACGAGATTACAGGAAGATGATTGTTAACTGAAAAATCATCAATCTCAATGGGCCGAATTCATTCCTGAGCTGAGTATTGGGCGATAATCAAAAAATATTCCGGATAATACCCGTTAAGTATTCTGAGTGTACTCATTTATTTGGGTAAACAAGGGTGGTACCGCGATACTTCGTCCCTTTTTGGGGGATGGAGTTTTTTTGTGCCCAAAATTATATTAGGAGGTAATCAAATGTCATTGAAAGATCGTTTATCAGAGCTATTAAATCAAGGTCTTGAGGATTTAAAATCGACGTCTGAGCAAGATGAATTAAATGAACTACGGGTGCATTTGTTAGGTAAAAAAGGTCCTATTACAAAGGTTTTAAGAGGGATGAAGGATTTAAGCCCCGAAGAACGTCCTGTCGTGGGAAGTTTTGCAAATGAAGTGCGGGATCGGCTACAAGAAGCCATTGATGCTCGCAAAGAAGAAATTGATCAAAAGCTCTTAACAGTAAAATTAGAAAAAGAAAAAATTGATGTAACGCTGCCTGGAAAGCCAGCCGCACGCGGAAATGCGCACGTGATTCAACAAATTATTGATCAGATTGAAGATCTTTTTCTTGGAATGGGCTATCAAGTATTAAGTGGTCCCGAAGTAGAAGAGGATCGTTATAATTTTGAAATGATGAATTTACCAAAAGATCATCCAGCTCGTGATATGCAAGACACGTTCTATATTACGAAAGATATATTGATGAGAACTCAAACCTCACCAATGCAGGCAAGAACCATGGAGAAGCATGACTTTTCTAAAGGGCCTTTGAAAATGATCTCCCCAGGGGTTGTTTATCGTCGTGACACCGACGATCCTACTCATTCACATCAATTTCATCAGGTTGAAGGATTAGTGATTGATAAGCACGTTACAATGGCTGATTTAAAGGGAACGCTAGAACTTGTTGCTCATGAACTATTTGGCGATCGTTTTGATGTTCGACTCCGACCAAGTTATTTCCCATTTACTGAACCATCTGTTGAAGCAGATATTACCTGTTTCAACTGTGGCGGAAAAGGATGTGCAGTTTGCAAACATACCGGCTGGATTGAAGTTCTAGGAGCCGGAATGGTTCATCCAAATGTTCTGAAAATGGCGGGGGTAGATTCTGATATTTATGGCGGATTTGCCTTTGGATTGGGTCCTGATCGATTTGCAATGTTGAAGTATGGAGTAGATGACATCCGAAACTTCTACTTAGATGATGAACGCTTCTTAAATCAATTTTCAATGAAAGGGTAGTTTATAAATGAAAATCTCGTATAACTGGTTAAAAGAATATTTAGATATAGATGTACCGGCTACCGAATTAGCTGAAAAGATTGAGCGATCATCAGTTGAAGTTGATAGCGTGACTGTTCCAAGTGATGGGTTAAAAAAATTAGTCGTTGGTCATATTGATTCAATGGAACCCCATCCTGAATCTGACCATTTAAACGTTTGCCAGGTAAATGTCGGTGAAGAAGAGCTCCTTCAAATTGTTTGTGGTGCCCCGAACGTTGCCGTTGGTCAAAAAGTTATCGTGGCTTTGCCAGGTTCTAGAATTGGTGGAAACGTCAAGATTAAGCGATCAAAAATGCGCGGAATCGTTTCAAACGGAATGATTTGTTCATTAGAGGAAATTGGATTTAGTAAGAGTGTCGTGCCAAAGGAATGGGCAGATGGCATTTATGTACTGCCAAACGATGCCAAAAATGGTGATGAAATTTATGATTATCTTGGCATGAACGATTCTCTAATTGATTTAGACGTTACGCCAAATCGTGGAGATATGCTCAGCGTTTATGGAACGGTTCACGACGTTGCAGCAATGTATAACTTGAAAGAAAATCTTGACCATCCTAACCTAATCGAAGGAAAAACAGCAATAGGCGATGAATTAACCGTTGCTGCCGATAAAGAAGCGGCTCCAATTTATAAAATGCGACTCGTAAACAATGTAAAGGTTGGTCCCAGCCCACTATGGTTACAAATTAAGCTGTGGAATGCTGGTATCCGACCGATTAATAATGTTGTAGACGTAACAAATTACATCCTTATGAAGTATGGTCAACCGATGCATGCATTTGATTTTGGCAAGGTGAGTGGTCGTAAAGTTGAAGCTCGATTTGCTAAAGAAAATGAAACGTTGACTACTTTGGATGGAGAAACCCATCAACTAGATCCTCAAGACATTGTGATTGCGGATGAGAAACAACCGATTGGGTTAGCTGGTGTAATGGGCGGACTAAATTCTGAGATTGAGGATGGAACAACTACTGTTGCGCTTGAATCAGCTGTATTTAATTCAACTATCATTCGTAAGACTGCGCAAAGGCATAACCTACACACTGATGCATCTCAACATTTTGAACGTGGTGTCAATCACGGAGGCGTTGAAGAAGCCTTAGATGCCGCTGCACAAATGATTCATGAATTAGCGCAGGGTGATGTTGATCAAGGGATGGTAATTGCAAATGATGAGAAGATTGCTGATGTGGTGGTCAAAATTACCTTAACCAGGATTAATCATGTGTTAGGCACTGAATTAACTTCGACTGAAGTGACGCATATATTTGAGCGGCTCAACTTTGGGGTTGAAATGAACGATGACGAATTTACCGTTTCAGTTCCATCACGTCGCTGGGATATTCACATTGAAGCTGATCTTATCGAAGAAGTTGCTAGAATTTATGGATATGACAATATTCCTTCTACGTTACCAACTGGTCGCATGACGATTGGGACATTGACACCTAAACAACGAATTATACGAAATTCGAGAAGTACCATGGAAGGGCTAGGACTTTCTCAGGCCATTTCATATGCATTATTAAATGATGAAGAAGCAAAGTTATTTTCAATGAAGGCTAGTTTGCCTACAAAACTTGACTGGCCGATGACTGTGGATCATACAACAATCAGAATGAATTTAATTAGCGGACTCCTCAAGGATATTGCATACAATAACGCTCGAAAAGTTGAAGACGTTACCCTATATGAACAAGGACGAGTTTTTTACCGAACTGAAAATCAGGTTAGACCGGATGAAGAAGAGCATATTGCTGGTGCAATTAGTGGCTCGTTACATTCTGAAGCGTGGAATCAGCATCATACTGAAACTGATTTTTATGAAGTGAAGGGGATTGTTGTAGAATACATTCAGTCGTTGGGGCTGAATGGTGAGATTGATTTTGAAGCGACTACTAAGTATTCAGATCTTCACCCTGGCCGAGCTGCATCAATTAGTGTTCACGGACATGAAGTTGGTTTTATGGGACAAGTTCATCCGCAAATTGCTAAGAAATTTAAGATTAAGCCAACCTACGTTTTCGAAATAAATCTTCAGGCGCTTATTGATATGCCGAAGAGCGATCAACAATATGATATTATTTCCAAGTATCCAGCGATTTCAAGAGATATCGCAATTCTGGTTGACGAAGAAATTACCCATCAACAAATTGTCGATTTAATTCAAAAGCGTGGCGGTGCGTTTTTGAATAGCGTTAAATTGTTTGACGTCTACTCAGGCAGTCACGTTCCAAGCGGTAAGCGTTCATTAGCTTACTCATTAACATTCTTGGATAAAGAGGCTACATTGACTGATGACACCGTTAATAAAGCTTTCGAAAAAGTGGAAGTTTCTCTCCAAAAAGAATTTAATGTCGAAATTCGATAAAGGAACCCGTTCAAAGCGGGTTCTTTTGCTTATTAAGTTATGTTTATATTATTTGGATTATTAAGGACGAGTAATGCATTCAGGATTTAAATCGGTTATAATAAAACCATTATATTCATGAACGGAGGTACCTTTTTGGATAATAATCAAACGCCAAATCCAAAATTGGATCCGAGTAAAAAAGGGACATCATTTGGAAAAAAGATCATCATCGGGGTGGTATCAGTCCTAATTTTTCTCGTTTTAGTCATGGGATTACTGGGATATCACTACGTACGAACATCATTAAAACCGTTGGATGCCGATAGCAGCAAAGTTATCGAAGTAAATATTCCAATGGGCGCATCAAACAAGAAAATTGCGTCAGTTCTTCAAGATAAAGAAATCGTGAAATCTGGAACCGTTTTTAACTATTACGTTCAGTCTCACAATTATTCTAATTTTAGAGCCGGATACTATGAGTTGAAACCCTCTATGACCCTGTCTCAAATTGCAAAGAAATTGCAAAAGGGAGGGTCTAGCGTTTCACAAAAGAATCAATATGGTAAGGTCCTCATTCGAGAGGGTGACGGAATTGATCAAATCGGGGATATGATTGCTAATCGAACGAAATATTCGAAAAAAGAGTTTCTTAGTTTGATGAAGGACCAAACTTTTATTTCTTCTTTGGCAAAGCAGTATCCTACGTTATTAAAATCAGCCATGGCTGCTAAGAAAGTTCGTTATCGATTAGAGGGCTATCTAGCGCCTGCAACATATACGGTTAGAAAAAAAGAATCTTTAAAATCAGTTGTGACACAAATGGTTAGTCAGACTGATACTGTTTTAAAACCGTACTATAAGAAAATAAAGAGTACAAACATGTCGGTTCAAGAATTAATGACGCTCGCATCACTAACTGAAAATGAAGGTGGATCAGGTAGTGCCAGACGTACAATCGCAGGGGTCTTTTTAAATCGGCTTGATGTCAAAATGCCAATCCAGTCTGATATTTCGGTACTCTATGCGATGAAGACCCATAAAAAGAACGTTACAAATTCTGATTTAAAGACAAAGTCACCTTATAATTTATATTTGCATACAGGTTACGGACCTGGACCTTTCTCAAGTCCAAGTTTGGATTCAGTAAAAGCGGTCTTATATCCACTTGATAGAAGCAAGGATTACTTGTATTTTGTAGCGAATACCCAAACTGGAAAAATTTACTTTTCAAGTACCTATGCACAACATTTAAAATACGTTAATAAATTAGCAAAAGCGAATGAATAAAGTGAGGCATTTTTGATGGGGACAGATAAACATAAGCAACCCGTAGTAATTGGTGTAACTGGTGGATCTGGCAGCGGAAAAACCAGTGTCAGCCGAGCAATTTTTAATCAACTTGCTGGTCATTCACTTATGATCCTTCAGCAAGACTCTTATTATAATGATCAAACAAACATGTCGATGGCTGAAAGAAAAGCGGTTAATTATGATCATCCACTTGCCTTTGACACTAAACTGTTAGCCGATCAGTTGGAGAAATTACGGCGACACGAACCAATTGAAAAACCAGTATATGATTATGAACAGTTCACGAGAAGCAAAAAAACAATACATCAGGAACCAATGGACGTTATTATTTTGGAAGGTATTTTAATTCTCGAAGATGAACGACTCAGAGACTTGATGGATATTAAAGTGTTCGTTGATACAGATGATGATATTCGGATCATTCGTCGAATTGAACGTGACGTTAAAGAACGGGGACGGACTTTGGACTCCGTTATTCAACAATATTTAGCGACCGTTAAACCTATGTATCACCAGTTTGTAGAACCGACTAAGCGTTATGCAGACATCATTGTTCCTGAGGGTGGCGAAAATCAGGTTGCCATTGATTTGTTGACAACTAAAATTCGCTCTATTTTGATTGCAAATGGGAACGATAAAATTTTCAATAATCAAGATACGACTATTTAGTCTTGCTTATGCAGCCATTACATGCTAATGTGTTCTAAAATATATTCAGAGAAAGGGTGTTAAAAGATTGGAAAATCAAAAAAGTTATCCAATGACCGCCGAAGGTAAAGAAAAGCTTCAAAAGCAACTTGAAGATATGAAGATGAATAAACGACCTCAGGTGATTGACCGAATTAAAATTGCGCGATCATATGGTGATTTATCAGAAAATTCAGAATATGAATCTGCAAAAGATGAACAAAGTATGTTAGAAAGTCAGATCAGTTCAATTGAACATCAATTGCAGTATGCAGAAGTAATTGATAACGAAAACACTGCTCAAGATGAAGTTACGATTGGTAAGAAGGTTACTTTCAAAGAGCTACCGGACGAAGAACCTGAGGAATATACGATTGTTGGTGCAGCTGAGGCTGATCCAATGTCTGGAAAAATTTCAAATGAGTCGCCAATTGCAAAAGCGTTACTAAATCATAAAATTAATGACGAAGTATCAATTGAAACTCCTGGCGGGGACATGAAGGTTCAAATTATTAAGGCTCTCTGTCAAATCCTGT
>NZ_AZGJ01000046.1 GCF_001436395.1 Secundilactobacillus malefermentans DSM 5705 = KCTC 3548
GGTCAGTTTTGTCCCAGCCACTTATTTTTTATGAAATATTTTCTTTTCCGGTCGTTTATAACTAAATCCTTCACCCATCGTCTGACTCACATCGAGAACCGAGAGGAAGGCCTGCTTATCAAAATCGTCCACCAGTAGTTGCAAGGTATAGAGTTCGCTGGGACTGACCACCACGTACAGAATTGGCCGATCTTCGTAAGAGTAGCCGCCTTTGCCTTGAATAATGCTGACACCCCGTTGCATTCGCACCATGATGGCATCGGTAATCTTCTTAGATTCACTACTAATGATGAGCACACCCTTGGCAGAGTTGGCCCCGCTGAGAATCAAGTTCACAATTCTTGAGAAAATGTAGGACATAATCAAGGTGTACGCCATGTGCTGCACATCAATGTAAACGAGTGATGCGACCAGGACAACCACGTCCAGCCAAAGCAACGTTTGGCTCATTGGCACGCCCTTAAATCGTTCAAAAATTCGAGCAATAATATCCGTGCCACCCGTTGTGCCACCAAATCGGTAAAGGAGGCCACTGCCGGCGCCACCCAGCAGGCCGGCCCCGATTGAGGCCAAAACGAGATCGTGGTGAATATTAATCACAATGGGGGTTCGTTGCCAAACCCATAAGAAAAAGGACAGCATGATTGTTCCATAAATGGTGTAGATAAGGGAACGCTTACCCAAAAATCGATACCCAATAAAAATTAACGGAATATTGATAATCAGGGTCATATAGGCGGGATCAACGTGAAATAGGGCCCGGAAAATCAAGGTAATCCCGCTAATCCCACCGTCTGCTAGTTTATTGGCGATATTAAATTCGACCAATCCAAATGCGTAGGTAGCGCACCCAATCGCAATCATGATTAGATCGATGATTCTAATTTGTTCTCGTTTTTGTGCGATCATTCTTTTAGCTCCTTCGTGAACCAAAGTATATTAGTTCAATCATATCATAGTAAAAGCTGACTTTGCATTTTATAATGATTGGTGAATCTGTTAAGATATACAGGATAGTTTGAATGAAAAATAGAGGGTAAATTCATGAAAATTGAAACATTGCCAAAAGAATTTGAAGAAGCACGACCAATTATGCAGACCATTGAGGCTGCCGGATTTGAAGCCTATTTTGTTGGCGGCTCTGTCCGTGACACACTGCTCCATAAGGAGATCCATGACGTTGATATTGCCACCAGCGCCTATCCAGAAGAGGTTAAAGCCCTTTTCCATAAGACGGTGGATACCGGCATTGAGCACGGTACCGTCATGATTTTGGACCATGGGATTGGTTATGAAACCACGACTTTTAGAACCGAGTCGACCTATCAAGATTATCGGCGACCCGATTCCGTCACGTTTGTGAGATCCTTGAAAGAGGACCTAAAGCGTCGCGATTTCACAATCAACGCGTTAGCCATGCGTGAAAATGGTGAAATTATTGACCTTTTTGCGGGCCTTGATGATTTAAATAATGGCATCATCAAAGCCGTGGGCAATCCTGAGGAACGGTTCAACGAAGATGCGCTACGAATGATGCGAGCGGTACGATTTGCCAGCCAATTAAACTTCAAAATTGAAGTGGAGACTGAAAAGGCAATCACAAATCACGCAGAACTGCTAGAAAAAATTGCGGTGGAGCGGATTCAGGTTGAATTTATCAAAATGCTGCTGGGCCAAGAACCTGCCGTGGGACTGGTCAGCTTCGTTGAAACGGGTCTCTTCCAATACTGTCCCGACTTCAAGGATGCTCAATCGGCACTTGAATCGATGATTAAAATTGCTGACTTGCGCCTTCCAAACGAGGCAACCGCATGGGGACTTATTTGCCATTTGCTTAACTTTAGCAGTCCGCAAACGTCTCAGTTTTTAAAGAACTGGAAAACATCCAACCAGATGATTGAGTCCGTCTTAAAGACGACCAAAGCACTGAACGCTATTTTGGAAAACCGCGTTGATAATTGGATGCTCTACCAAACGGGTCGAACAGAATTGATAAATGCCATAAACTTGGCGCAACAATTATTTGCAGCAACTGACGAAGCAGGCTTGCTGACGCAGTATGATAATCTCCAGATTAAATCCAAGAAAGAATTGGCATTGACGGGTAAAGACTTAATGACGGCTGGCGTGAAGCCCGGACCACAAATGGGCCAAATCCTAGCCGAAGTTGAGCGAAAAGTCGTTGAAAATGAGTTAACTAATTCAAATGACGTGTTAACTGAATACGTCAGAAACAGAAAATAGGCAGTGAAAGAGTGAGAGAATGCAAACGTTAAGATCAGAGAGCTTAGTGAGCACGTATGGCGAAAAAACACTATTCGATGGCATTAGTTTCATTATTAATGAACGAGATCGAATTGGCCTAATTGGAACAAACGGAAGTGGAAAAACCACTTTGTTAAACACGCTTGCTGGAATTACTCAGGAAAATAGCGGCGATATTATTAAGCCCAAGGACTACGAAATTGGGTACTTAAAGCAGGATCCTGAATTAGACGATACCAAAACAATTTTGGATGCCGTTTTTGAGGGTTCGCAAAAAGTGTTTTCAACCATTCGCAAATACGAACAGGAACTAGATAATTACAGTAAACATCCCGACGATTCTGCCATTCAGGACCGCTATTTAGTGGCAGAAGCCAAAATGAATGAAGAGGATGCCTGGAATGCGGAGAGTGACGTCAAAGCTATTTTGACCCAGTTGCACATTACCGATTTAAACCAGGTGATTGGGACTCTGTCTGGTGGACAAAAGAAACGGGTTGGCTTGGCGCAAGTTCTGATTCAGTCGCCGGACTTACTTCTTTTGGATGAACCAACCAACCATTTGGATTTTGATTCGATTGAATGGCTGCAAAAGTACCTTGCTAACTACAAGGGCGCTCTTTTAGTTGTAACCCATGACCGGTACTTCTTGGATCAGGTTGCCAATCAAATTTGGGAACTATCCTTCGGGAAACTTTATCAGTATGAGGGGAACTATCAGGACTACGTTGCGAAGAAGGCGGTTCGGGTTGAAGAGGAAGCCACTGCGGAACACAAGCAGCAGCAACTCTATAAACAGGAACTAGAGTGGATGCACGCTGGCGCTAAGGCGCGTTCCACCAAGCAACAGGCGCGAATCAACCGGTTTAATGACATCAAAAGCAATGTTGGGACTCGTCAAGTTGAGGACAAGGTCGATATCAATTTGGGGCAACAACGCCTTGGTAAAAAAGTCATTCAGCTCAAAGACGCCAGTCTCAAACTTGGCGACCATTCAATCCTGAACGATTTCAGTATGCTCATCCAAGCCGGCGAGCGAATCGGGATTAGTGGTGAAAATGGTGCCGGTAAATCCTCTCTGCTGAACGTTATTGCAGAACGCTTACCACTTGACTCCGGCACCGTTGAAATTGGTGAGACTGTCAAAATGGCCTACTATACGCAGCAAAATGAACCCATCCCGGAAGATAAGCGCATGATTAGTTACCTAAACGAGGTCGGTGAACACGTGACCGATAGCGCAGGTAATAAAATTAGTGTGTCTGAACTCCTGGAACAGTTCCTGTTTCCGAGATTCATGCATGGCACGTTAATTCGAAAGTTATCTGGTGGTGAAAAACGCCGCCTTTACCTGTTAAAATTATTGATGGGACAGCCAAATGTTCTGCTGCTGGACGAGCCGACCAATGACTTGGATATTGGTACGTTGACCGTGTTGGAAAACTACATTGACCACTTTAACGGTACCGTCATCACGGTATCCCATGACCGGTACTTTTTGGACAAGGTAGCTGATCGGCTACTCGTCTTTAATGGGAATGGTCAAATTGATGAGGAAGTTGGGTTCTTTACCGATTACCTGGCCAGTCTCCATACAAATAACACAAGTAAATCAGAAAAGTCGCAACCAAAGACTGACAAGCCAAAAGTTGAAGTCAAGAAGGAAAAGACCAAGCTAACCTATGCCGAGAAAAAGGAATGGGAAACGATTGAAGCCGAAATTGATAAGTTAGAGGCTAACAAATCCGACTTGAAGGAACAAATGAACCAGAATGGTGCTAATTATGATAAACTTGCGGAACTACAAGCAGCAGTCGAGCAAGCTGATAAAGATTTAGATGCAAAAATTGCGCGTTGGGAATACCTGAGTGACTATGCTGAATAAAGGGTGGTAATGAATGATGCTTGAAGATGCATACTTAAATTTGGAACGTTATGTTTTAGAACATGGACATCGAAAGACGGATCGAACCGGTACAGGGACCATTAGTACCTTTGGCTACCAAATGCGGTTTGACCTGAACGAAGGGTTTCCACTCTTAACGACCAAGAAAGTTCCATTTGGATTAATCAAAAGTGAACTTCTCTGGTTTCTAAAGGGTGACACCAACATTAAGTTTTTGCTTCAACACAAGAATCACATTTGGGATGAATGGGCCTTTGAAAAGTTTGTCAATTCTACCGAATATCATGGCCCAGACATGACTGATTTTGGTCACCGTTCCGCTAGTGATCCAGAATTCAACAACGTCTATCAAGCAGAAAAGTCAAAGTTCTGTGATGCCATTTTAAATGATGATGATTTTGCCAAACGGTTCGGCGATTTAGGACTGGTGTACGGGAGCCAGTGGCGAGCATGGAAGACCAGCACTGGGCAGACCATTGATCAAATTCAAAACGTGATTGACCAAATTAAAGTTCATCCAGATTCTCGACGGTTAATCGTGACGGCCTGGAATCCAGAAGATGTGCCGTTGGTTGCCTTACCACCGTGCCACACCATGTTCCAGTTCTACGTTGTGGACAATAAATTGAGCTGTCAGCTATATCAACGTTCTGCTGATATCTTCTTAGGCGTTCCGTTTAACATTGCGAGCTACGCGCTCTTAACGTCGCTGATTGCGAAGCAGACTGGTTTGGAAGTCGGTGAGTTTGTGCACACGTTTGGGGATGCCCATATTTACCTGAATCACATTGATCAGGTAAAGGAACAATTAGCTCGGACACCCGTTGCTGCACCTAAGCTTATTTTGAATCCGGACAAGGACAACATTTTTGACTATGAGATGAAAGATATCAAATTAGAGGGCTACAATCCCCAACCAGCAATCAAGGCGCCAGTCGCCGTTTAATGGAGGAGGTCTGACACGTGTTTAAATTTATTTGGGCCGAAGATAGCCAGCACGCCATTGGAAATGAGGGTCACCTTCCTTGGCGCCTACCGGAAGACATGCATTTTTTCCGGGATACGACAATGAATCACACCTTAGTTTCCGGCAGCAGAACCTTTGAGAGTTACGGACGACCATTGCCACATCGCAAGAATATTGTGATGGCGAATAACCCTGAAGCAACGTTTCCTGAGGGCGTGATTGTGATGCACTCATTGGATGAATTGTTGGCATACGAAAAAGCCACCGATGAAGCTATTTTTATCAGTGGTGGGGCAACGATTTTTAAACTGTTGTTGCCGTACGTTTCCGAGTTGTACGTCACCAAATTAGACGGAACCTTCACCGCGGATACGTTCATGCCCGAAATCGACTACAGTCAATTTGAGCTGATTGATTCGCGAGAAGGTATTCTGGATGAGCAAAATACAATTCCCCATCGTTTTGAACATTATCGCCGAAAATAAAACAGGACTAAGCGGTTAAAAGGCCGACTTAATCCTGTTTTTTAATAAAATTACGCGTATAAGTAAATTGAAAAGAACATCAAGATGGTTCCCAGTAACACGAATAAGTGCCAAATGACGTGACCGTACCGAATGGCTTTAAAGCTGTAAAGTACGGCACCAAGTGTGAAGGCAACACCACCACCGACCAATAGGTAAAAGCCGATGGGACCTAATCCCTGGTAGAGGGCCTTAAAGCCCATGACACACATCCAGCCCATCACGACGTAAATAATCGTTGATAGCGTCTGAAACTTTCCTAACCAGAGACACTTATAAATGATGCCGCAAATCGCCATCAGCCATATAATCGAAAGGATGACGATTCCCAGTGTGCCTTTGATAACCACTAAGCAATAGGGAGTATACGTTCCGGCAATGAGTAAGTAAATTGCCGAGTGATCAAATATTTGAAAGACGTGGCTCGCCTTTGTGAAAATGAGACTGTGAAACAGGGTGGATGCCAAGTAAAATAGAATTAGGATGGCGCCGTAAATGCTAAAGGCCCAGATTTTGACTGAATTACCTGAATCAACCGCCTTAATCACCAACAAAACGAGTGCGGCAATACTCAGTCCAACACCGAGACCGTGAGTAATTGAATTTAAGACTTCATTAATAATTTGATAACGCTTCGCTGAATCGGTATTTGCTTGCAATTTAGTCACCTCAATATAGAGTTTAGCCGAGGAATGAAATCGACACAAGTTAGAATTTGATTTGAAATGAAAAAAACGATTAAGTCTGCTATACTATTAGCGAACCTGCGCGAGATAACACTCATTAGCGCGCAAGATTACCTTCGGGATAGAAAGAGTGGTAGTACGAAATGGCAACTGTGAAAATCGTGACCGATTCCTCAGCCGGATTGACGGATCAGGAAGTTAAAGAGTTAAATATTACGATTGTGCCACTATCGGTAATGATTGATGACACTATTTATGTAGAACGAGAAACAATCACCAACGAAGAGTTTTATCAAAAAATGATGACCTCTAAGACGTTACCCAAGACGAGTCAACCCCCATTGGGAACCTTCGTCGAAACGTTTGATAAGCTGGGTGAAGATGGAAGCTCTGTTGTCTGCTTTAACATGCTTGAGGCAATCAGTGGAACTGTTCATACAGCCGAACAAGCTGCTAACTTGAGCAAGACCGACGTGACCGTCGTGGATAGTGGAACTACCGACCGAGGTTTAGCCTATCAGGTGATTGAAGCTGCCAAGCTGGCCCAACAGGGTGGCACACCAGAGGAAATTGTTAAGCGGGCCGCTGACGTTAATGACCATACTAAATTGTACATGGGGGTTATGACTTTAAATAACCTCGTGAAGGGTGGTCGTATCAAACGAGTGACCGGATTAATTTCAACTCTTTTAAACATCAAAATTGTGCTTGAAGTAACTCACGGCGAACTCAACATTGAGACTAAGGGTCGCGGCATGAAGACCATTGATAAATTTTACAACAAGGTTTACGATCAAATGCAAACGATTAAGCACATGAAGGGGATTTGTATTTCCCACGTTGGCGCCATTGAAACGGCCAACAAAATTAAAGAAAAACTACAGCCAATGTTCCCAGAGGTTCCAATATTAGTCCGGGAAACTGTTCCAATCATCGCAACTCATGGTGGTCCTGGTGCATTTGCATTGGTCTACTATTACGATGATTAGTTGAGGCAGAGGCGGGATTTGGGTCCCACCTTTTTTATTATTTAAGAGGGGATTTTATGAGATCAAGAGTACAAGCAAAAAAGAGTCATAAGTGGCTATGGTGGGTTCTCCTATTAGTGGCCATCGTGGTTGGCGGCGGCTTTTACTTTGTCCAACACGGTCAAAGCCACATTGGAAAACCGCAAACAGTTCGGTTAGTTGCCCTCGGTGATTCCTTAACCTATGGCGTCGGCGACCAGAAGAAACAGGGCGGTTACGTTTCTCAGATAAAAACCAAGCTGGAAGCTAAGAATAATGTTAAAGTGAAAACGGCTAATTTTGGCGTATCGGGCAATCGTTCCGATCAAATTGAAAAGCGCCTCAAAACACAGACTAAATTTCAAACTAAATTGAAGAATGCCGACGTGATTGTGATGACGGTCGGTGGAAATGACCTCTTCCAAAAGCTTCAACAGGAAATGTTTGTCTCTTCTACCCAGACCGTTAACCAGGACATGGCTAAAGCACTCACGACTTACCAAACGAAGTTAACCAGTTTGATGCACGAAATTAGGCATTATAATAGCAAATCGCCCATTTTCCTGTATAGTATCTATAACCCGGTTTACGTGTACTTCGCAAACGTGTCGCTCATTTCAAAGTCAGTTGCGCAACTCAATCAGGTTGATCAGTCGGTTATTAAGGCGGACGGGAATACCTACTTTGTTGACATCAATCATGCACTGTCTGACGGTCAGTACACGACAAAGGCCAAGCGCCAAAAGTTGCTGGATAAGACCAAGAAGGTTAATCAAAGTAGCCTTGATCTATCACAGTATAACGAGGTGTTAAACGGTCAGGGTAAAAGCGCCAATGTTTACATTTCAAATGCCGATCATTTCCACCCGAACCACAAGGGCTACGGCATTATGACGAATCACCTGTATCGCGTTATGATGGACCACAAGAAACAATGGGAAAATTAGGGGTGTCGATTAAATGAGAAACAGAACGGAATCAAAGAAGAAATCTCGTAACATTTGGAAATACGCGTTTTTTGTCCTACTCATCTTACTCATTGCGATGGGTGTGTACGTTGGCAGACAGGTTTCAACGCCAGTCGCCCAAACGGTCCCCTCATCAACGGTGGTCAAGAGTAATAAGAACTTTGACGTGAGCCTAAATAAAACCCAGTTAAACTCACTCGCCAGTTTTTATTTAAAAAAGATTCAAAAGGATCAGAAGATGAAGTATAAATTCTCCATCAAGGATCAAGCCATCTTGGGTGGTAGTACCAAGGTGCTCGGCGTTAACGTAAACTTTGCGTTAGCACTGAAACCCGTTTTATTGAAAAATGGGAATGTGCGACTGGATGCTAAGAGCTTATCCGTTGGAAGTTTGCGGTTGCCAATTAGCTTCGTCATGAACTATGCGGCTAAGAACTACAAGCTCCCAGATTGGATCGCCCTAAACTCAAAGAAGAAGACCATCACGATGGACCTACGCCACATGGGCGGCAATGATAGTCTATCGTACAAAGCCAAGACCATTAACATGAAGGGTGACGGAAGGTTTACCTTTCAAGTTAACATTCCCAAATCAGGGAAACTAGGAGGAATTTAAGTTGATTAAAACGTTCTACGAATACCTTATGACTCAACGGAATCCTAATAGTTATGAACCAGTGGCGGAGTTTGCCAACAATGCTTTTTATGATCAAGCCTTTCCAAAGCAGGAAACCTCCTTTGATATTCTTTCAAAGTATTTAGAGGAAAACGCATCCTACTTACCAACGATGACGGTATTTGATGAGGCGTGGTCGATGTATTTGGCGTCAATTAGTTAATAAATTAAGTCTATGAGAACGGCTACCAGTTATGTGGGTAGTCGTTTTTTTGATGTGGAGCATAAATTTGATGGGCTATTAATATGTGAATTTTAAGTATTCTTATATATTGACAATATATTAATATATAATATAATTAAGCTATGAAAAAGTTAGAGTTTGAAACGTATGAACGTCTGAGTGGGCACGATGAGTTTAAAGAGTGGATTAAGGAATTGCCAAGAAAAGATCGAGCAAAAATGTATCGAGTAATTAACGACACTGAAGAATTCGGAATGCTGATTGCACAAAGACTTAAATGGGTTAAAAAAATTGATAAGAATTTATATGAGTTGCGGAGTAAGGTTGGTTCAAATATACAGCGTGCCATTTACTTTCACGTGGAGGGTACACGATTTGTCATAACTCATGGATTTACCAAAAAAACAGATAAAACTCCGTTAGCACAAATTAATCATGCGCAGGAACTTAAGAAAGAGTGGTATGAATATGAAAATTGATGAAATGATTAAACAGGAACGAAAAGATCCTGAATTTAATAAATTTTATGAGGCCGAGGGCGAGAAACTTGCGACGGCTGTTGCTTTATACCATGCGAGAGAAGAAGCAGGGATGACACAATCAGAGCTAGCTGAGCGCGCACAGACGACACAGGCAACAATCGCTAAAATTGAGCGTGGAGATAATGTCTCATTTGATAAGCTACAAGACATTGCACATGCCATGGGAAAAAAATTGCAGGTTACTTTCAGCTAAATGGAGTTAAGTGAAATGAAGTATACCCCCCGAAAGTTAAATTAAAGCTTTCGGGGTGTTTTTATGGTTAAAAGTAAAATGTAAGCGTTAGGACTATTCAAACATAACGTAAAATAACCGTATTAAATGGTAAAATAGAATATGCTAATTTGACACATTCTACTTTTGATAGATATATAACAGTTGTTTCTTCAAATGATTAATTTAATTAAGAAATCCAATACAATTTAAACCTCACTACAAAAAGGAGTTACACAACATGGCAGTTATTCAATGGTTTCCCGGTCACATGGCCAAGGCTATTCGCCAGGTCGAAGAAAAATTACCACTTGTCGACATCGTATTCGAGCTAGTCGATGCGCGAATTCCACTATCATCACGAAATCCGGAACTCAAACGACTCATGAAGGACAAGCCCCATTTAATCGTCATGACTAAAATGGACTTAGCTGATCCCGAAATGACTAAGAAGTGGATTGCCTACTTTAAAAATGAGGTCGGCGTCCGTGCAATTGCAATCGATTCAAAGGCAAATATCACCGTTAAGAACATCACTAAAATTACCGAGAGTATCTTAGCGGACAAGCTTGCCCATGAAGAAGAAAAGGGCCTAAAGGAACGCCCAATTCGTGCAATGACAATTGGTATTCCAAACGTGGGGAAGTCGACACTCCTTAACCGACTTGTTAATCGGAAGGTTGCCCAGGTTGGGGATACTCCTGGCGTTACCAAAGGTCAGCAGTGGCTTCGCTCTTCAAAGAAGCTTGAACTGTTAGACACCCCCGGAATTCTCTGGCCAAAGTTTGAGGATCCTGAAACTGGCCAAAAGTTAGCGCTAACCGGTGCCATCAAGGACCAGCGATTTGCCAGCGATGATGTGGCGCTATTTGCCATCAAGTACTTTAAACAGTACCATCCGCATAATTTACAGGAACGCTACCATTTGAGCGATGACGATATGACATTGTCTGATATTGATCTACTGCTTACTATTACCAAAAAGGTGGGGATGCAGGAAGATTACGAACGTGCCAGCGAACGCCTCATTCAGGACACCCGTAAAGAAAAAATTGGGCGCTATACTTTGGACACAAATTTTGGAAGTGATTCTCAACATGCCTGACAAGAAACTGTCCATTAAACAGGTGAAGGAACTATTCGCACCCGTTACCAGCATGACGGATCCCATCCTGTCCCAATTTAAAACGGATTCCCGGATTGGTGTACAACGCCTCATCACGGCCACACAAACGCGACTGGAAAAAGCCGTTGAACAAGAACAGCTTTTTCAGGAACGATTACGCTACGAACATTCCTTTTGGGAACGAGGAATTCAACACGTTGCCGGAGTTGATGAAGTCGGCAGGGGTCCTTTAGCTGGTCCAGTCGTGACCGCGGCCGTCATTTTGCCGCACGATTTTGATATTCCATTAGTGAACGACTCAAAGAAATTGACGCACCTCGAACGGGAGACCCTTTTCCCGCAAATTATTAAACAGGCGAAGGCCGTCAGTATTGGCATTGCCTCAAATGAAATCATTGATCAGATCAATATTTACGAAGCGACCCGAGTGGCCATGAAACAGGCGGTAGAGCGGTTATCCATTCAACCCGAGCAACTTATCGTGGATGCCATGCAAATCCCCGTACCGGTGCCTCAGACCCGTTTAATTAAGGGTGACGCCAAGAGTGCAAGTGTATCCGCAGCCAGTATCGTGGCCAAAGTCTACCGGGACCATTTGATGGCGCTTTACGATGTTATCTATCCAGGCTATGGATTTACCAAGAACGCAGGGTATGGGACCAAAATCCACATGCATGGACTAGACACTTTGGGCGCAACTCCGATTCACCGGAAAACCTTTGCACCCGTTCGCAAAATAATCAACGCTTCTCGTAGTTAAGAATAATTAACTATGAGGGGCGTTTTTATGAAATCACGAGAGTTACTACTATTAATAAAGTTATCAAAGGGAATTGGGATCCACGGTGAGGCACTCATCTATGATTGGCTGGTGCAGGAACAAAAGTGTACCGAGGTCGAACCCAGCGCAGAAAAATTAGTCCAAATTGCGCGGATTAAGCCACCACACAAGCAACAATTTATCCAAGATTTCAATCAAAATGTTAACCTACTAAAACTCCACCAACTCCAAGCACAATTATTCATCACCATTTTGGACGCAGATTATCCTGATCAACTACGGGAAATATACTTGCCGCCTATCGTTTTATTCTATGCCGGCAACGGTGAGCTACTTAAGTCAGATTGGCTCTTAGGCGTAGTGGGCGCTAGAAAAGCCTCTCACTATTCGATTGAAACGCTACGGAACATTGTTCGGCCAGCCGTTAGTCAAGGCTTAACGGTTGTTTCTGGGCTTGCAGAAGGCGTCGACAAGCTAAGCCATCAATGTGCGATTTCAGTTGGTCAACCGACCATTGGTGTCATTGGAACGGGACTCGATGTTTTTTATCCCAAGACTAATGAAGCCCTGCAGCGGGAAATGAGTGAAAAGCAGCTCGTCATTAGTGAATATCCGGCTGGAACTTCAGGCGCACGGCACCACTTTCCAGAACGAAACCGGATTATTGCCGGTCTGGTTCAGACACTTTTAGTCACTGAGGCACGTCATCAAAGTGGAAGTCTCATCACCGCAAATTTGGCCCTGCAGGAAAATCGGAATGTGTTGGCGATTCCGGGGGATGTTACCCGACTACTTTCAACCGGTTGCAACGAACTCATTGCGGCAGGTGCAAAGCCAATTTTAAGCGCCGATGACATTTTGGAGGAGTTTCGATTTTAGCAACTAGTTGGGTTGATGAAATTTGACTTTATAAATATCTTGAAATATGATGTGAAAGAATTCGATAATGAAACCGTTAAATAAATATTCGGAATTGAGGGAGCAACTGGATGGCGACTACGAAGAAGAAATCGCGAGCAAAAACACAAAAGAAAAAATTAGTGATTGTTGAATCTCCCGCTAAGGCGAAGACAATTGAAAAATATTTAGGCCGGACCTACAAGGTCATGGCCAGCCTTGGTCACATCAGAGATTTACCAAAAAGTAAAATGGGAATTGATTTTGATAATGATTTTGACCCCCACTATATCTCGATTCGAGGTAAGGGTGACGTCATTAAAAAGCTTAGAGCTGAAGCCAAAAAAGCCAAAGCCGTTTATCTGGCATCTGACCCTGACCGTGAAGGTGAATCAATCGCTTGGCATCTTTCCTACATTTTAGGACTAGATGTGAAGGATAATAACCGAGTGGTCTTTAATGAAATTACCAAAGACACCGTCAAAAATGCGTTTAAGACACCACGGAGCATCGACATGGATTTGGTGGATGCCCAACAAGCCCGTCGAATTCTTGACCGGATCGTGGGTTACTCAATTTCACCATTGCTATGGCAAAAGGTGAAGAAGGGGCTCAGTGCCGGACGAGTTCAGTCAATCGCACTGAAACTCATCATCGACCGTGAAAATGAAATCAAAGCCTTTGTGCCAGTCGAATACTGGACCATAGATTCAGAGTTCAAAAAGGGCAAATCCAAGTTTATGGCTAGTTACTATGGTGTAAACGGTAAAAAGGGTGACCTTGCGAACAACGATGAGGTGCAAAAGGTTCTTGCTAAACTAGATCGAAAGGGCGACTTTGATATTACCAAAGTTGTCAAAAAAGAGCGGAAGCGGATGCCTCAACCACCATTTACAACTAGTTCAATGCAACAGGAGGCTAACAAAAAGCTTCGGTTCCGAACTCGAAAGACAATGATGGCGGCCCAACAGTTATATGAAGGAATCACCATCGGTAAAGAGGGCAACCAAGGTCTCATTACCTACATGCGTACCGATTCCACCCGTATTTCACAAATTGCGAAACATGAAGCGTCTCAGTTCTTACATGAGAAGTACGGCGCAGAGTACGCCGCAACGAAGCCAATCAAGGGTAAGTTGCCAGAGGGTGCTCAGGATGCCCATGAGGCAATTCGGCCAAGTTCCGTGTTTAGAACCCCAGCAAGCTTAAAAGAATACCTATCAAACGACCAGTTCAAGTTATATCAATTGATTTGGAATCGCTTTGTCGCTAGTCAAATGACCCCAGCCGTCATGGACACCATGGCCGTAACGATTGAACAAAACAAGGTCATGTTCCGCGCTAATGGTTCAAAGATGAAGTTTGATGGTTTCTTGAAGGTTTACAATAACGACAAGGAAAAGGATAATCTGTTGCCAGATTTGAATGAGGGCGACACCGTCAAACTCAGCAAGACGGATCCCGCACAACACTTTACGCAGCCACCGGCCCGTTTTAGTGAAGCCAACATGATCAAGGCCCTCGAAGAAAACGGGGTTGGTCGTCCGTCAACCTATGCACCAACGTTGGACACCATTCAACGCCGTTACTACGTCAAACTCGTTGCACGACGCTTCGAGCCAACCGAATTAGGTGAGATTGTTAACGGCATCATCCTTGACTACTTTCCCGACATCGTCAACATCGACTTCACCGCCAATCTTGAAAAAGAATTGGATGGCGTTGAAGAGGGTGACGAAAACTGGGTCAAGGTTATTCGGGACTTCTATCAGCCATTCTCTAAAGAAGTGGAACATGCTGCCGAAACAATCGAAAAGGTTCAGATTAAGGAAGAACTTGCCGGATTTAACTGTGACATCTGTGGCGCCCCAATGGTCGTCAAGATGGGTAAGTACGGAAAATTCTACGCTTGTTCGAGATTCCCTGATTGTCGGAATACCCAAGCAATCGTTAAGGAAATCGGCGTTGTTTGTCCTAAGTGTCATCAAGGACAAGTCATCGAACGTAAGTCTAAACGGAACCGAATTTTCTATGGTTGTTCCCGTTACCCAGACTGTGATTTTGTCACCTGGGATAAGCCAGTTGGGCGCGACTGTCCGAAAGATGGTCACTTCCTCGTTGAAAAGAAGGTCAAGGGTGGCCTTCAAGTTATCTGCCCTAATGGGGATTACGAAGAAGCTATTCAAAAATAAGCTCAAAGAAGCACTCGAAAAGATCGAGTGCTTCTTTTTTGTTCCCCTAAATAAGGAAAAACTGTACTTGTTAAAGAACTGTAATGTTGCAACATGAAAAAGGGCTTAGAATGAAGGTATTCAATTTATTATAAATGGAAAAGCTGTTGTTTATTGGTTTTTACAGTTAGAAAGCGCTTGCCTTAAAAATGGTTATTAAATAGTGATTGTCGAACAAAGTGATTCGTGGTAACGTATATAAGTTGGAATTAATCAAGCGAACAGAATTTTTTTAACAAATTTAAACAAACCTGTAATTATGTCGTTTAAAATAATGACAACCGAACATCAGTATAAATTTAAAGAAAATGAGTTGATAATTTTTATGGATAATACAAATACGAACGTCGTTTCCATCGGTGAAATTCTATTGACGCTCCGTAAACATATTAAGTTAATTTTAGGGACAACCGTTGTGGTCACGTTAGTAGCAGCAATTGTAACTATTTTTTTCTGGATGTAAGCTGATTCCTGA
>NZ_AZGJ01000047.1 GCF_001436395.1 Secundilactobacillus malefermentans DSM 5705 = KCTC 3548
AATTTGTTCTTGCAATTTGGGAATTAATTTAACTCATTGTGTATCTATTGTAATATACTTATGAACATATATAGATATAATTGTAAATATGTGCGTTAAGTATTTATTCATCAATATTGAATTTTTATTCTAATGAATTTATCTGTATTTCCAGTCAAAAATCCCCTATTTTTTTGTTTTTGAACATTTGTAATGTTTTTAAGTAAAACGGTTTACGGCTAATGTCCCTCAATTCATTGACTTAGCAAGTTTTCGGCGTTTGACTTTTCAATCATTCATAAGAACTATTGTAGCATTCTTACTGCGATTTCTTATTCTGACCCATATTTTAGGTCCAAATCGTCAAGTATGTTTATTCAATTTAGATTAAGAAACTATTAGACAATTCTGAATTGTTGTAACTTTAAAAATTCGCAAAATTTAAAGTGGTTTTAAGCTAATAGTGAGAATTTTTTGTCAGAATCCTTTAAAATGGGGGTATCAAAAGAAAGGAAGGTGCACTCATGAAGATCAATATTCATCGTTCTGCAACTAATCGGGTTCTTGCCGGAGTTGTTGGTGGCATCAGCGAACATTTCGACTGGAGCCCTGGTATTGCCAGACTTATATTCGTTCTCCTTGGTATTACACCTCTATTTCCAGGAATAATTGCCTACCTTGTCTTATGGTTATTGATGAAGGATCCAGAATAATTGTGCGAGCACGATGGTCTTTCGGCCATGGTGCTTTTTTATAAGCAAAAGAGTTGCGATGGTCACCTATACGTCTTATAGTTACTATAAGTATTTATCTAAAAATAGACTTAGGTGGTGATTTTTGATGGATTCTCAACTATATATTAGCTTGCATCATGATCAAGAGAGCATTGTCGCTTTGAGCGAAGCGATTAGCTGGCTATCCTCAATTCTCGTATCTCCACAGGAACAAGTCAATTACCAGCTTGAAACTGCCCACATTTCAGTCAATGACGACGCAGCTAAACCAGTCCGTAAACAGCTTAAACAGATTATTCAAGCCAGTGACGCTTTCATTTTGTTAATTGGTGCTAAAACTTATAAATCATATTGGGTTAATTGGGAAGTTGAAACCGCCAAGAGATTAAACAAGCCAATTATTAGTTTGCGAATCAGGGATACCTATATCACCCCAGATACCCTCTATTCCGCAGATTATAAAGAGTGTCCCTCATTTTGTAAATCTCAGCTGGTTTCATCCTTAATCGCTACCAAACAGTAAAAACCAGAGCAGCTCATTAGCTACTCTGGTTTTTTTGATACTTATGATTATTTACTACGTTTGTAATATCGATTACGAATATGCCATGCAATTAAATTAAGAAGAATGAATCCTCCCAATAGAATTAACCAGTTATTCGCAAGGAATTCTGCAGTTTGAGGTAAGATCCCTTTTCCGGAACCAGAAGCAGCTGTGCCGCCTCCCGTGCCCGTTGTTCCGGATGTGCCCGTACCTTCACTTCCACCTGCATTTGGAACTGTTGGGGAAGAACTTGACTCATCAGTTGGTGCTTGTGCCTCTTCTGAATCGTCTTCGTCGCCACCCTCATTTGGGAATTCCGGTTCTTCCATGCTATTCATGTAAGTCACCACGTTAGCTGAATTTTCCAAAATTGTCCCAGAAACCGTTAAATCGTTGACAGTCGTATTGTTGACAACCGCACTAGTTGTGTAGCCATCCCCACTGTAATCATCTTCAGTAATCTGATAATGAGTTCCAGTTGGTAGCATGAACTGCACACTATCACCATGCTTCAGTGACATCGTTGCGTTTCCGTTAATCACTGGTAACTGTCCAAGTGTTGAACTGAATGCTGTTCTGAAAGTGTAATTCAGTGTTCCTGTAAATCCACTTCCGTCCGCATTTTGAATATTCAACGCGAAATCGAATAGTCGATCTGTTTCGGCGTTGTCACCCGTTACCCGTTTGCTCAACGTCAGCATTCCATTCGATGGAACTTCTGGACGACGGTTCGTGAAGTCAACTTCTTGAACCTTGTCATCCACAATGGTAATCAGTGAGGTTGTGTCACCATCAACGCTGGCACCTTGGTTAATTTGGTATGAAGGTGTGTAACCAGCGTAGTTGGATTCGGTTACTCTAAGCAGCGTGTTCGTCGGGATTTTCTCAATTTGGACTGATTCGTCAGCTCTTAAATTAACAGTTGCAACACCACTATTAAATTTAATTCTTTCTTCAAACGAACCATTTTGACGGTTAACCGTCATCCCAAACTCGTAGTTAAATGACGTATTGACGCTTGAATCACTGTTGTACGCAGTGACCGTATACTTAAAGCTGTCCTGCTTGTCATCAGTTGTGTAGCTACCCGCTAACTTCTTACTGATAAACAGGTCACCTGGATCATACCAGTTATCGTAGAGTACTGAAGTTAACTCTTCGTCCTCTAATGAGATTTCAGAAGTGGTTGTGCCACGCACTGGATCGGCATCTCCGATTGACCAACTAGGTTTGTAATACGGAAGTTGTTCGTCGGTCAATTCTTCTTCTACGGTAACCTTAGTATCAACTGGTAGACCGATAATTCGAAGACTATCCTCATTACCAAATTTTTTAATCGTTGCATTTCCTTTACTATCGACAATTATTTCTCCATTAGTATTATCCTGGTTAATTGTCTTATACGTTCCTGCCACCGAAACATTTTTATTTGTAAATAGAAGGTTAAATTTGAACGTTTCTTCTAACTCTTCGTCTTCGGCATCAGTAATGATCTTGCGAAGTTCGAAGTCGGTAGAAGGCTTGTGGTTGGTAAAGAGAACCTTGTACTCACCTTGATCTTTCATTTCAAATGCATTAGTTCGGTAGTTACCCGCAGTAGTTGGGGTACTTCCCGAATCTGAAGCACCGTCTCCGGTAACTTGCCATGAAGTTTCGTAAGTGTCATCATCACCGTATTCAACGGCACGCATACTGATTCCGGCTGGTAAATCAGGAATCACTAATTTTTCACCGTGTTTCAGTTTGAAATCCTCAGACCAAGTGCCACCAGTAGTTCGACGAGTGAAGTTCAACTCGACTTCTTTATCACCGATATAGCCGACCACGTCTTTTTCATCTTCGTCTAATTTATTGTCCGTATTGATCAGTACAAATCTAAATTCTTTTTCAAGGTCATTTTGAATACTTTGACCGGTAACTTGTTTTTCAACTTCTAGAGAAGTGCGTTCAAGGTGATTATGGAAAGTGACTGTACTTGCTCGATTTGCTCTTAAGCCTACTTCGTCAGCAACAAGTCCACCTCCACTTGCATCCTCGCTCGTTTCCCATTTAGTCGTGTAATTTCCGTCTGGTTTTTCTTCAGACACTTGGAATTCCTGTACTGGTAGTCCGAGTATCGTCAGCATTTCACCAGCTTTTAATTTTACCTTAGTCGTTATCCGTCCTTTATTAAACTCAATCCGACCTTCCTTACTATTTCCATTCGGCCGTTCAAGAATCGTATCGAATTCACCATTAACGCTTGTATCAACTACTCCGTCAATCTTTGCTTGAACATCAAATGTAAATTCTTGATCTTCATCAATTGGGCCCGTTCCAAATTTTTCAATTTGGAGACGCGCAGTGTCGGGAATAGAGTTGGTGAAGTCAACTGTCGAAGTCCACCAATCTGAAATAAGAACAGGATCAGCATCCTTGCTGTTACCAGAATACTTGCCATTACTATCGCGTGCTAACCAAGAAACGTGATAGTTTCCTTGACCATCTGCTTCAGTGGCCTGCAGTTTAGCACCTTCTGGCAGTTCTTTTATTAAAACAGATTCGCCAGACCGTAACTGTACTTCAGCTCTATTATTAGTAAAAGTAATCCCATTTTTCACAGTTCCTGAAGCAGTTTCAATATCATAACTACCATCAATGTTTACTGAAGAATCGGCGGTAATCGTGAAATCAAACTCTTTATCCTTGTTGTTTTCAGTTCCTTCTGTATATTTCGTCAGTTTGAATTCGCCAATACCTCTGACGTTACGGAACAGAACTGTCGCTTGCGCATCCTTTGGAATTGAGACGTCAGTTGCGCTTGTTCCAATGTTTTCATCACCCCGATTGACCTGAACGCTGGTCTTATAAGGATGATCTTCCTCCGTAATTTCAGTAATATCAAATACGTAGCGCGTTTCAAGTTCTTGAATTAACAGCTCTTCTCCATCTTCAAGTTGGAATTGACTATCCGCTACTGGCTCGCCACTAATCTCAACGAGTTTTCCTTCATTAAAAGTCAATTGAACTCTGGTAGAAGTGATAATTCCTTCTCTTGAAATTCGTCCTTCAAATGTTCCATTTAGCTTATCAGTCGCATCATCTTTACTTTCCGCGTAAATTTCAAAGTTAAATGCACCTTGATCTTTAACTGGATTGGTTACTTTTTTACTGATGCTGATTTCACCAAATTCTTCTTTTTCATTTGTAACCGTGTATGAAAGTGTTGTCCTGCCTCTATCAGCATTACGATCAAATCTGAATTCTTTCACAACATCAGCTGGTCTGTACCCACTTGGGGATTCAATTTCCACTAATCGATACCATTTCATTTTATCTAAATTATTAAAATGAACGATACCTTGATTATCAGACGTTGCCGTCACATCTTCATCATCTATCTGAAGTGTAGTGTACTCACCTCGTGGAGTATCCGAATTATCGCCCTCGGCATACTGTATTTTAAATACAGCACCTGGTAATACTTTTTTTGGATCACTTGCATCCACTTTGGTGATCTCGGCGGAAAATTTAGTATAGTTGCCAAAGCCATGTGAATCAGATTTAATCGTATCTGATGCTTCTCCACCAATGCCACTTCCAGATATGTTAATTGTATTTTTTAATTCATTATCATCATTTCCTGAGCCTTCTATCAGCGTATGATACTTCAAAATCAGTGGTGAATTCAATTGATAATCATCACTTATCAAAATTTCAAATCCGGTAGAAGTTCTGGTCAGTTCATAGTCTTCGCCTGCCTTAAGCTGATTACTTTCAGTATAGGTTGGAATCTGACGGCCGTCATTATCCTCTCTAAACTCAACAGTTGCGGCGAAAATAGATAATCGATACTCTCCCTCGTCTACAAATTTCAAACCTGTATCCATGGTGTCAGTTATTTTAATATTATTATTGTTTCCTAATTGTTGGTTTCCTCCGTTAATAATTGATTTCCATTCAACAATCCCATTATTTTTACTGGCATTTGAGACTGCGCTTTTGCTGATAAAGAAATCTTTATTACTGTGTCCAACAGTTGCAGAAACTTTTTGCTTTCTTAATTGTGTTCCCGGAACTTCTATAGTTGCTTCATTATAGAAGGTCCAGTCATTTCCAGTATGCCCAGTTGCCATGAAATTCACTTTAGTATCAAAATTTAGACGTAAGGCAAAATCTGTGTCTTTCAGCAAGGTAATGATGAGCCTCTCAACGCCATCATCAGTCACCCTTTCAATCCTATAATCAGTCCCCTTGCTCAGATTTTCTCCCGTAAACCTACCATCAGACTCAATGGCTAATTTCTCGAGGACAAAATTCTCCTCACCATTTTCAAAACTAAGATATTTAGTACCTGAATTGTTCAGAACATCATCAATCACAATCTGATCGCCAGCTTTATAATCGAAACGATCATGCAGGTTCATTCCGATTGACCAGCGCACTTTACCCTGATTATAATCATTATCTGAAATTGTTAGTTTTCCAGACTTGTTAGATTCATTGTAAATATCATTCGGAATTTCCTTCTCGGCTGTCGTTATCGTGTATGAATTATCAATTGTTATTCTTGCGCTATTCTTTAGCTTTTGGTCAGCAGGAATAGAACTAGGATTATATTTTGTAGTAAAGGATACATTAATTTGCTGCCCTTTCGTTAAATCGTTTCTCTTAATTTCAATAATATAATCGTTTCCAATTGGAGTTGTTTGAATCGTATAATCTATACCATTTGTAAGCTTTTCTTTCTTACCATTTTCAAGCACGAAATCACCATCTAAGGTTAAATATCCTGGTAGATTTTCGCGGATAGTTAGCTTATCAAAATCAATTTCACTTGTATTAGCTGAAATCTTCCATGAAACTGTTTTCTCTTCAAAGTTAATGCCAGTTGCTTCTTTCTCACCAATACCAATGCTTCCACTTCCTTCATCACCTTCATCATCTCCGTCATGTCCTGTACCAGATAAAGTGATTTTATTGCCAAGTGAACTGTTGCCTTCAGTAGCATTCTCACCCGGTGCCGAACCATCAAACTTAGTGTAGTAGGTTAAGACGTACTGTGCATCTAAATCTTTTCTAGAAGTGTTGTCAAATGATCCATTGGCTTCTAGCCCTACGCTAAAGGATTTCCCGTCAGTAATAGTTGGTTTTTTCAGGTCAATACCGCCACTATTTTCTTGGCCTAGCTTCTTGAGCGTAAACCCATAGGTACCTTCTTCAAAGTATTGATGAGGTCCAGTTAAACTATCACTCAAAGTCCAGTTAGCTAAATCAGCCCTATCAGTAACGTTGGTGAGTGAGAAAGTCACATCCCACTTATACACGCCGTCTCCTTGATAATCACCATTTGACTTTGCTAAATTAAACGACTCTCGCGCTACTGAAGCATTTGCTTCTAAAGGAGTATCTGTTTTATTTTCTTCAAAATCCATCGAAATTCGATTGTTATATACTTGCCTAGATAACAGTTCCTCTGTATTCGATTTAGTCGTTATCTTGAATTGAATTGGTCCCTTTATTGATAGAAATTTTAATACATCATCTTCAATATTGGGATCTTCTGGTGCAGGAACAGCTTCCCCTGAAACTAGTTCAAAGCTCCCAGGCACAATTTCATGATTTGTTGTCGTTAAGATATCTCTTAAAACAACGTTTGTTAAGATTTCATCCTCATCAAGTTTTACATCAATCGTCCACTCAATCGTATCTCTGCCAGTTATTTTTCCGCTTTTAGAAATAGCAGCCTGTGGTTTTTCTGGTATAATCTCAATTTTTTCGGTTTGAGAGAAATCAAACCCAATACTTCCAGCGTCTTTGTTAAATTCAGTGTTAACAGTCAATTCACCCTTACCAAAGTTCTCAATTGCTGCTTCTGAATCATCAGCATCAAATGTAATTTTAACTGATAATTGGTCATTGTCAGTACCGCTCACTGAAATTATATAATTAGCGATTGCACCATGTTCTCCAGCAATAACGCCATACAATGGCTCATTGTTCGCTAATTTAAATCCTGACATCGTAAATTCATAAGAATCTCCAAATTCGAGCTTTTGATTAGGCCTAAGCCGGTCATTTATTGTATCCAAATCAAATCCAAATTTAAGTTTTGCTTTATCTGAATCATAGATACTATCCGCAATATCTGATTGATCACTTTTTACGTCATAGTCAGTAGTCGTACTACCTTTGGTTAAAGATAAAATGACACTATCAAAAAATGACTGACCCGGTTTCAGTTTATCCTCAATATCCGTTGAATCAGGATCTGGTAGTGATTCCTCACCTTCACCATCTTCATCATCCGAACTCGACTCTCTCGTAGTCGACTTCTGCGTTGCAGCCGTTTCGCCCTCCTTAGCTTTTGCCTTGGATTCGGCCTTTGCACTGCTTTCGGCCTTCTTTGCTGCTTCCTTCTGCTTTTCTTGTTCCTTCTGACGAGCAGCTTTTTCCTGTTCAGCCTTCTTTTCTTTGGCTTCTTCAGCCTCTTTTTTTCTGTTTGGCTTTCGCCTCAGCGGCCTCTTTATCTAGCTTTTCCTTTGCCTCTTTAGCCGCGGCTACCACATCTTCACGAGACATGACACCACTTGGGAGCGCCTCCAAAATTGAGTCAGATTCAGCTAACTCTTTTTCATCGGCATCCTTGCCTGCAATTGAAATTGCTTGTAAATTAGCTTTCTCACTACCAATCATGATTTCTGGTTGATCGACAGACATCGTAGCGCCAAAAACCAATGGTAAAGAAACGTTGAAAGTCGTTGTTCCTTCAACATTTTGCCAACTTAATTCATATTTTTTGGTTCGTCGGATGTACTCGAAAGACAACACGGCGTCAGAGTTCGATACCGTAAATCGTTGTTTCTTTTTACTTAATAGTAATTGGCTGTCTGAAACACTCAATTCAGCCTTACCATCCGGCTGCTCACCATCTTGGTTCGTAATTGCGAGGTCAAAGGCCAACTTTGCCCCATCGCCCTCACGTACCGTTTGGTGAATCATCTGGTCGTCCTTATCAACAAGCATCGCGCTTTCAATTTCCACTTGAGAGCGATGACCACTTGCCATCGCAGATACACCTTGATACATATTTCCAAGCACCAAAGTAAATACTGCGAGGAACTGGATTATCGTTCCTTTCTTCATCATCATCATCCTTTCATAATTGCCCACGTGTGCTCTTGCCTACTCGACTCTTAAATCGAGTATAACGAACCCATGTGAAGTTATTATGAACGGCTTATGAAGTTTATAAGTTCTAAAAAAGAGGCGCCGGAAATCCCAGAACCTCAGTGAATGACCCTATTTAGATTTCCAATCGTCCTTTAAAATCGAGTAAATATTGACATCTGTAAAGCCCGTATCCAGTAAAATCCCAGATCGCGAAACACCGTCTAAATGAAATCCTGCTCGTTGGGCAACTTGATTGCTTCGTTCGTTTTCAACTGCGGCTTCAATAATAATCTTATTTAGACCCAATTCCTCAAACCCAATTTTGAGGATACCTTGAAGTGCCTTGCCGACGATTCCTTTGCCGGTATCGGCAGTGTTCAACCAGTAGCCGACGTCCGAACTGTGGCTCAACTCATCAAACCCATTAAAGCTGATCATCCCCGCCGGTCGATTTTGATATCGCAGCACCAAATTTAGCGACTTCCCTTCGCCGGCATGGACTGAGACTTCCTCCAAAAAAATCTAATTCATCCTTTGCGGAACTCATTTTGTTTGCCCATGGCAGCCACGGTCCCAATTCTTTGCGACTGCTTTCAACTAGTTTGTAAAGGGGTTCTGCATCCCTTTTAGGATTCGGAATTGCAATCGCGATTTCGTCACTAACCTGATATTCAAATGGCATTGCTCTCGCCTCACTTCATTTTTATTAAGTATACCAAAAAAGCCACCGAAAATTCGGCGGCTTTTACTTGCTTACTATCTTGCGTGTAGAACTTCTGGTCCATCTTGACGGCCAACAATAACTTCGTTGACAACGTTCAAGAATAACCCATGTTCAACGACACCCACGATGCCGTTAAGCGTATTTGCTAACTTCTCTGGGTCTTCAATCTCGCCCATATGCAGGTCAATGATATAGTTCTTTGAATCGGTCAGAACGTGTTCGTCACCATTCATTCTAAATTCTGGACGGAAGCCCATTTTGTCTAATTTTTCAAGAACGTGCGTTGAGCCAAATGGAATCACCTCAAGTGGCAATGGGAACTTGCCAAGTGTGTGGACCATTTTGCTTTCATCAACAATCCAAATGTTCTTGGTTGAGTTGATGGCTACAATCTTTTCCCAAAGGTGTGCGGCACCGCCGCCCTTAATCCCTTGGAAGTGGTCGTCGATTTCATCGGCACCATCAATTGTCAAATCTAGATGGTCAACCTCATCCAATTGCTTGATTTCAATGCCTAATGATTCGGCTTGTTTGGCAGTGCGGTCTGAAGTAGCAACCCCAACAATGCTCAAGTGCTCGTTTTTAACGCGTTCGCCCAAAGCATCAACCATGTACTTCACAGTTGAGCCGGTTCCCAAGCCAAGAATCATGCCATCCTCAACAAACTTAACGGCTTCCTTACCAACTAATTCCTTTAACTGATTTTGATCCAAATTAACTGCCTCATTTCTATTCGTTCTAAGTCTATTCTACTATATTACTTGCTAGCGGCAATAATTTCATCGTAAGTAGGAATTGAAGGCATTGCACCCAAACGTTGAACCGTGATTGAACTTGCTCGTTGTGCAAAAACAAGTGCATCGGCAATGTTGCTCAAATCTGGTTTTAATTGTGAGCTCAAGGCACCAATAAATGTGTCACCGGCGGCTGTTGTGTCCACTGCCTTAACCGTAAATGCGGGAACAAAGTCATGTCCTGCAGCAGTTGAGTAGAAGGCACCCTTACTACCAACGGTGATAATCAAGTTCTTAACGCCCATTTCGGCAAACTTCTCTGCGTTCGCAACCATTGATGCTTCGTCGGTTACTTCAATTCCCGTCAAAGTGGCACTTTCAGTTTCGTTAGGTGTAACGATGTCCGAATACTTGAGTAATTCAGGATCAATTGTGGCAGCAGGTGCAGGGTTCAAAATAGTTGTCACGCCATTAGCTTTCGCAATCTTAAATGCTTCAATAGCGGCCGCTTGTGGTGTTTCAAATTGGGCAATCAAGAAATCGGCATTCTTTATTTTGTCTTCAGCTGCTTCTACCTCAGCCTTTTGGACTTGTTGGTTTGAACCACCGTACACGAGGATACTATTTTGACCTTCTTCATCTAATAGAATGAAAGCTGATCCAGTTCCAACGGTTTCATCTGTTGCAATGCTTGAGGTATCAATATGATCATCTTTTAATGACTCGACCATGAATTGACCGGCACTATCTTTACCAATTTTACCGATAAAGCTGGTTTCGGCACCGGCGCGAGCAGCAGCAACGGCCTGGTTGGCACCCTTTCCACCAGCGGCACTACTCTTATTTTCAGTCTGGAGGGTTTCTCCAGGTTGGGGCATCCGCTTGATTCGTAGGGTTGTGTCAACATTTAAACTTCCTAAAACCGTCACTTTATTAGTCATTAGATAATCTCCTTAAATTTTGTTTGAATTCCGTAAAACGTTTTACTAACCGTAAACCCGTCTATCTAAGAAAAAGACTATCATAATCCGAAAGTGCTTACAAGTCTTTTTCGATGAAATTTCGTGCAGGATTTCACATTTATTCTAATCGCTTTCATACCAGATAAAAATATTTATCTTAACAATTTGCTGTTAAAGCACGTTATTGTACGTTTTCATTTATTTGCATATGAAAACACTGGAAAATCAGTGTTGTAACCCATTTCATCTTATGATAAGATTCTTTCTTGTACTTACTTCGTTCATTTTTTGATGATATTGGTGGCATTAGTAAATCGATTTACCTTTTACATATTTGTAAACGCTTCATGTTCACCTTTCATCAATTGATGAGCCATTTAGAAAAAGGAGATATTCATTTTGAAGAAAACAACTGTTATTAACTCAGAATTATCCACTGTCATCGCTGGCATGGGCCACATGGACTGGCTTAGTGTTGGAGATGCTGGTATGCCAGTTCCAATGGGTACAAAAAAAATTGACTTAGCCTTAACGAAACAACTTCCTAGCTTCATTGATGTTTTGAAGAACATCTTAAGCGAGTTAGAAGTTCAAAAGATTTACTTAGCTGAAGAAATCAAAACGCAGAACCCTTCACAATTAACTGCCATTAAGAATCTTCTCCCTGATGTTGAAATTGAATTCATGCCTCACTCAGAGTTAAAGAAGAACACCGCAAAGACGCACGCATTTGTCCGTACCGGTGAAATGACTGCCTTCTCTAACATCATTTTAGAATCTGGCGTTACTTTCTAATTTATTTAAACTCACGTAAATCGTTTTACAACATTTAACTTAACTATAAGGAGCGTTCCAAATGCAAACTACTGCAAAAAAAACACATGGTTGGACTCAACTTGCTGATGGTTATCTCAGCAAAACACCAATCTTCCAATTCATCATCGTTTCATTAATTTTCCCACTTTGGGGTGCCGCTGCTAGTTTGAATGACATCTTGATTACACAATTCAAGACGGTTTTCGAACTTAACGATGCTTCAACTGCCTTCGTTCAAAGTGCCTTCTATGGTGGTTATTTCTTAATTGCCATCCCGGCCTCGTTAATTATAAAGAAGCAATCCTATAAATTTGCCATTATGACTGGTTTAATTTTCTACATTATTGGTTGTGCGCTATTCTTCCCTGCTTCTAGCGTGGCCACTTATAGCATGTTCCTAGTTGCCATCTTCGCGATCGCAATTGGCCTAAGTTTCCTTGAGACCTCGTGTGATACGTACAGTTCAATGCTTGGACCGAAACGTTTCTCAACGATTCGTTTGAACATTTCCCAAACGTTGGTCCCACTTGGTGACATTGCTGGTATCTTACTTGGTAAGTATCTTATCTTCGGAACTGTTGGTAACCTTGCTGAAAAAATGGCCAACATGCACGGTGCAGAACGAATTGCTTATGGTGAGAAGATGCTTCAATTAACCCTTCGCCCATACAAGTACATCCTGGTTGTGTTAATCGTGATGCTCATTATCTTAGCCGTTACGCCAATGCCACGTTCAAAGGCCACGACTCAAGCTGCCGATGGTGGTGAAGCGACTGAGGAAAGACCATCACTTGGCGAAACCATCAAGTACTTGACTCATAACTACCGCTTCATGAAGGGTGTCGGTGCTCAGTTCATCTACGCCGGTATGCAGACTACCGTTTGGTCATTTACGATTCGTTTGGCTTTGGAACTTAACCATCATATTACGGATAGTGCTGCTTCAACATTCATGGTCTACAGTTACATTGCTTGGTTCGTTGGTAAGTTATTCGCCAACTTCATCATGGCGCGTTTCTCAATTACCGGAACGTTGACTGCCTTTTCATTCTTAGGAATCGTATCATTGGTCATTACCTTTACTGTTCCAAGTATGATTGCCGTTTACGCAGCCATCGCAACTAGTTTCTTCTTCGGTCCAGAATGGCCAACCATTTACACTCGTACTTTGGATGCCGTTACTGAAAAGAAGTACACTGAAACTGCTGGTGCTATCATCGTTATGTCACTTATCGGTGGTGCCATCATCCCTGCTATTCAAGGGTTAGTTTCAGATGCCACTACTTTACAATTCTCATTCATCGTCCCAGCTATCTGTTATGCAATCGTTACGTTGCATTTCTTCACAGAAGGCCGTTACGACAAGAAACATCCAGAAATGGTACAGGAACACTAAACGATTAAAATTAAGGAGCCACAACGAAAATTCGTTGTGACTCCTTTTTCGTATCCTATTCAAAATCTTCAAACTCAGGCATAACCGCCTTATTTCCCACTCGAATCTCTCTTAGTGCATGACCAAGATCTTTTCTCGTGATGTGGCTTGAAAATTTACCAGCAAAATCACTGACAAAGATTTCTAAAAATTCATTCAAGGTTGGCGTATTTTTACCCATATTTTTCTCAGACATTTCAAGACAAATTCGATCCATGATTGTTTGAATTTTATGGGCACTCTCCAAACGACGAGTAAACTCCTTCTCGGAAATTTGAGCGGAAACACCCATAAAACCTTTGTAGAGCAGCATCATTCGTTCCTCACCATGCTCTTGATAAAAGACTCCCCGCATCGTGTTCTTGTCCCAACGACACCAGCTATAATTGTTGTGATACTTAGGTGGCAATTGAAGCATGAAAACATTTTTGCCGATAATCCGCGGCATCAATTTGGTCACGTTGGCCATTTTAGAGAAGTTATTTTTGACGTAAACCCGGTGATCCAAATAATCCTCTTCCCGGTCATTCAAAATTTCATTGCACGATTTTGCCACTGCTATGTACCCGTGTTCGCGATGCAAAACGACCGTCCAGCGATTGCCGCCTTCATTGATTGGAATCAATACTAATATGTCTTCCCAATTCAACCCCTGAACCGAATTTAATCGACCGTAAGGCACAAAACTAGTTAACGACAAGTTGGAAATATCAAAATATCCTCGCAGAATAACCTCGTGTTTAAACTCCTCCGTTAGGTATCCGAGTTCTGGATATAATTGGTGGTGCGCTTTACAATCTATCACCTGCTTATAAATGTGAAAACCTCCCCAAGTAATTTGCTTGATTTATCAACTAAATAATTAATGTTTAAGAGTATACGGAAGGTTGCATACAAAGTAAAGACATTTTTAACAAAAACGTTGCAAAAGCAACTTTATTTATTTTAAAAATAGAATAATTACTATTTAATTAGAAATTAATTTCACTTTAAATTCAATCTGAATGAAAATATGCAAAAAAAGACCAATTCCACAGAATTGGTCTTTTAAACTTTTCTTCAATTATTTGACGTCGTAATAAGCGCTAACCGTTGGGGTTGCATTGGAACCAGCAATTTTGATTTTTCCTACTCCATCTGCCCTTAAGGTTGCCGTTTTATTATCCGTAGTCGTAAATGACTTGAGTCCTGCTTCCTCAAGCAGTGCCTCCTGCGTTGCGACGGATAGTGAAGAACCCATTGGAACTTGATAAGCTGCGTTAACTTCGGCAGCATTCAAAGCAGTTTGTTGTGTCGCATTCAATTCAATAATCTTGTTGGTTGCCTTGTCATATAGTTTGAATTGGATCATTGCCGTTTTGGCATTTTGTTTCACGTAGGCTGTCACGGTTGAGCCACGTTTGGCATTTGTTGCATTGCTGCTCCAGGTTGCAATCGTGTACCCTTCTGGAATAACCAGATTCGTCGTCGTGACGTTCATGATGGCATCAGCGGCAGCGGTTAGAGGAAAGCCGAGGATTTGGCTCTTCACAGTTCCACCGTCAACACTTACATAATTTATAGTGACCCCTTGAGCCGCAGTTACGCCGTCCGTAGTCAACCCACTGTATAAAATCCAGCCATTTGCTTTGGCGTTGGCACTGTCAACTGCAGAAATGTAAACCCATTGATCACCTTCACGGGTTCGTTTGCCAACTTGGGTGATGTTAAAATCAGCTTTTGCATAAGGCGTCGAATCAGTTATTTGACGACCTACCTTGTATTGCGTCCAAGCAGGAGCCTTGTAAGTGACTGTCTTATTGTCATTGGCAGTACCTGGGTTAGCAATAGTAAATGTGTTGTCTTTTTGCTCAGTAGTTAAAGTACCAGCAGTGAATGTATCGTAGCTCTTGATACCGCCAGCAAATGTGTTGGCAGTCTTGCCACCGTAGATCCAGCCACGGTATGCTTTATCAAATGAAACAACCTTGTAGTAAACTGAGCCACGGTTAGTAACGGCAGCCTTGTATACACGGAAGTTCTTCTTTGATGAAGTTGACTTCATTAAGTTCTTAACAGTTGTCTTTGAAGCAACAACCTTAGCACCCTTTAAAGTACCGGCCTTAGTATAAATAGCGTTTGTGCCGTTTAAGGCAACGTTACGGTCAGCAGCTTTAGCAGATAATGCTGGGTATGATGAAATTTTTGCGTAAGTTTTTGCGCTTGCGTTAGTTGTTGCGGCACCTGCGGCAGCGATAAAACTAACTGCGTGAAGTGAACCCCCGGTATTGG
>NZ_AZGJ01000048.1 GCF_001436395.1 Secundilactobacillus malefermentans DSM 5705 = KCTC 3548
TTGACTAATCGTAGAAAAAAGCAGCTTCTCAGCTGCTACGTTGAACACTAATCAGCATTAAATGGTCCAGCCACCACTAACTTGCCGCTCATATGTCCACTTTCAACTTTTTTATGAGCCTCACGCATCACTTTCGCATTGATTCCATTCGCGATGATCTCCGTCATCGTTGAGTGCAGTTTTCCAGAATCAAACAAGCTTGCCATGTCCGCTAGAATTTGACCTTGCGATGCTTCATTAAAGTGGTACTTACTCTTGGCAAACATGAACTCCCAGTCAAAGCTTGCGGCCTTATCTTTCAAAACATCCACTGGTAATTCCACGTTAGCACCAACAATTGTCGCAACGTGGCCAAATGGTGCAATAAGTTCACTTGCTGCCTCAAGGTAAGGTTGGGGAACGTGTAGAATTGCAATTCCAGAAATGAGTCCCACCGGTAATTTAGAAACGGATTGCACCAGATCATCACGGTAATCAATCGGAAAATCAGTTCCGTTTTCCCTTAGCCAGTCAAATTTACCATGACTGCTCGTTGCAATTACCGTCAAACCGCTCCATTTTGCTAGTTGCGTCATAATCGAGCCAACGCCACCAGCGCCATTGATAATCAAAATCGTTTTACCAGTATTAGCGCCTTCACCAAATGTGTAGCCCATCTTTTCAAATAGGAGCTCGTACGCCGTTAAGCTGACGAGTGGCATTGCTGCCGCTTCATTAACCGTCAGTTTCTTGGGTGCAGCAGCTACGAGCCGCTCATCAACTAATTGAAACTCAGAATTGCTGCCAGATCGGATAATCGATCCCGCGTAGTAAACCTGATCGCTGGCCTTAAATTTAGTGACCGATTCTCCTAGGCCAACAACTTCTCCAACTGCATCAAATCCAATTACTTTTGGCGTTGCTTGCTTGGGGGTTGCCTCCCGTGTTTTGGTGTCAACCGGATTCACCGAAACTGATTGAACTTTGACTAACAAATCTTTGCCCGTTGCAACCGGCTTCTCCAGTTGAACGTCTTCAAATGCCTTAGAATCGCTGACCGGCAGACCTTCGTAAAAGCCAACCGCCTTCATCATTTTTGTCATAGCCGCACTCCTTTTTTGAGTATGACTAAATTATAGTACAAAAAAAGGGAGGTGCGACGAAAGACGGTTAGCTTCCGAGCGTAACCTAGATTAACAAATAATCCTGTACTTGGATTGTTTGTTAATCGTAGTTAGGCGTAGGGAGGTGTCTTTTGGAGCCCGATTAGGATAAGTAATAGACAATAAAAAATGGCCGAGACAAAAGTTTAGTCTCGGCCACCCTCAGATGGTTAATTATTTAGTTAATGTATAAACAGCTTTTGGTGCATTACCAATGCTGACCTTAACTTTTTGGTTTTTACTGTTAACGAGCGTAAATTTCTTGTTTGAGCTAAAGCGAACGTAGAACGTTCCCTTCTTACCACTATGAGTCTTAGTTGTGATCTTCCAGAAGTTCGTTGCTTTTGCAGTCACGTTATATGTCGCATTTGAAATAACGGCTTTGCTCTTACCTGACTTAATGACGTTTGATGAAAAACCAGTCTTTTGGCTAAATGTGTAACGAAGCTTATAGCCGTTTACTGAGTTTGAAGTCCAAGTGCCAGTTGGTGTTGCAGGAGAAACCTTCTTAACTGTACTCGTTGTTGTTTTGGTCGTCGTTGTTTTAGCTGTTGTTGCCTTAGTAGCCGTCTTGGTTACCTTGGTAACGTTTGTCTTGCTCTTAGCTGCTTGAACGTGAATGATTCGGTAGAAGTACTTAGTTGCACCCTTTGCACGCGCATAAACATAAACTGAAGATCCTGACTTTAAGGCCTTTGAAAGTTTAACCGTATACTTACCGGTACTCTTTGAGGCAACCGCAGTTCCTAAATTTTTCTTTGCGCTAGATTTAACGGTAATATTGACACCCTTAGTTGCCTTACCTGAAACAGTCTTGGCACCAGAGTAAATCGCATTAACGCTTAAACTTGGGGTCGCAGTTGTTGTTGCAGCAGATGCTCTAACAGTTGCTGTTAAAGTGATGATACCAACTACCGCTAAAAATGTGACCGCAATTAATTTAATATTTTTCATTCTTGATCTCCTTCAATTATCTTCAATTTACTTGATTCAACTTGAATAGTATAGTCTCAATGAGGTGTAAAGTAAGGTAACTTTAGAAATCCTTATGTCTTTTTAAAAATTTTAATGAAATATTTGTCTTTTTTGACTATGAAAACCGTTTTTACTCGTTTTCTTTCAATTTTGTTAATTTTTATGAAAGCAATTTTCATATAGGTTAGCACGACCTATTTTTGGACACTCGCTGTTGACTCAAGAAAACTTTCGTCAAATAGCTGTTCAACAGTAGGAAATGTTATATAATAAGCAAGTACTAGACATTATGGTGCGACCCAATGCAGTCGGTTGCACACAATCGCGTTTTAAATCTATTAAACCGTTTTTAAATACTTAACTATATTAAGGAGTGACTATTAGTGGCATCTGAAAGAAGTGCACTATTTATTTTCTTTGGAGGTACTGGAGACCTTGCTTATCGTAAGCTCTACCCTTCATTGTTTAACTTATACCAAAAGGGAACGTTACGTGAAAAGTTTGCCGTTGTTGGAACTGCCCGCGACAAGCTTACTGACGAAAAATTCCGTGAAAAGGTTCAAAAATCTATTGGTTCAGATAGTAAAGAAGCCGAAAAGTTCATCTCTCACTTCTATTATGAAGCACATGATGTTACTGACAAAGCCCATTACTCTGTTCTAAAAGAACGTGCTGTGGAACTTGATAAAAAATACAAGCTTCAAGGCAACCAAATCTTCTACCTTTCAATGGCACCAAACTTCTTTGGCACTGTTGCTGGCTACCTTCGTAGTGAAGGCCTCGTCAACGACAAGGGCTTTAGCCGTCTTGTCATTGAAAAGCCATTTGGCCGGGACTATGATTCCGCAAAGGCACTTAACGAAGCTCTTGCTCAATCATTTGATGAAGAACAAATTTTCCGTATCGACCATTACTTAGGTAAGGAAATGATTCAAAATATCGAAGCCCTTCGCTTTGGTAACACAATCATCGAATCCCTTTGGAATAATCGCTACATTGATAACATTCAAGTCACCCTTTCCGAAAAGTTGGGTGTTGAGGAACGTGCTTCCTACTATGACAAGTCTGGTGCTTTACGTGACATGGTTCAAAACCATATTATGCAAATCGTTAGTCTGCTTGCTATGGAGCAACCCGTTGCCTTTACTGACAGCGACATTCGGGCTGAAAAAGTTAAGGCACTTCGTAGTCTTCGCGTTTATAACGTTGCCGAAGCCGCTACTAACTTTGTTCGTGGTCAATACGATGCTGGTGGCAAGATTAACCCTTACCGTGAAGAGGACAATGTTCCTGCCGACTCCAACACTGAAACATTCGTTGCCGGTAAATTAATGTTTGATAACTATCGTTGGTCAGGTACCCCATTCTACATTAGAACGGGTAAGGTTCTTGCTGACAAGTTCACTCGTGTGGACGTTGTCTTCAAGAAGCCACTTGTTGATATCTTCTCATTCCCAGGTAGCTCAACTTCGAAGCCTTTGGATACTAACGTCTTGACTCTTTACATTGAACCTAAGGCCGGATTCGCCCTTAAAATCAATGCTAAGAACAACGACCAAGGTTTCCAAACTGCACCAGTTACCATGGAATACTTCGTTGATCCTGAAGACTCAAAGAAAACGCCAGAACCATACGAACGTTTGCTTCATGATGCTCTTAAGGGTGACGGTACCAACTTCTCAAGTTGGCAAGAAGTTTCATACGCATGGAAATTTGTTGATCAAATCCGCAAAGTTTGGGACTTACAACAACCTAACTTCCCTAACTACACGCCAGGATCAATGGGTCCAGCTGCAGCCGACGAATTGATCGAACGCGATCATCGTCAATGGGTTTATCGTTTAAATAAATAATTAATGTAAGAGGTCACATTCTGATTTTTAAGAATGTGGCCTCTTTTTACTTCTCTTAAAATAATAATAAAAAAGATTGCTCATTTTTTAACAAAATATAATGTAAACGGTTCACTTATTTTCATTCCAGTGCTAAAATAACTAAGTACTCTTAAAAATTGGTTCAAAAAGGATGGTAATGATGGCTGAAAAATTAGCAAACATTGGTGTTGTTGGAATGGCCGTTATGGGTAAAAACTTAGCCCTTAACATTGAAAGCCGCGGCTTCACCGTTGGTATCTATAACCGTACCGCTGCAAAAACGGATGAGGTTATGAAAGATCATAGCGAAAAGAAATTAATCCCATCTCATACAATTGAAGAATTTGTTGATTCACTTGAAAAACCTCGTCGAATTTTGATGATGGTTAAGGCTGGTAAACCAACCGATGCCGTTATTGACGAACTCTTACCACTTTTGGATAAGGGTGACGTTTTAATCGACGGTGGTAACACAAACTTCCACGACACAATGGCCCGTAACGCCCGTTTGGATAAATCAGGCATCAACTTTATCGGTATGGGTGTTTCTGGTGGTGAACTTGGCGCCCTACAAGGCCCTTCATTAATGCCAGGTGGTCAAAAAGAAGCTTACGACCTAGTTGCTCCTATCTTGGAACAAATCTCCGCTAAGGCTCCTCAAGACGGCAAATCATGTGTCGCCTACATTGGACCTAACGGCGCAGGTCACTACGTTAAGATGATTCATAATGGAATTGAATACGGCGATGAAGAATTAATCGACGAAAGTTATAACATTATGCGTAACGTTGCTGGTTTTTCCGTTGATGAAATGGCTGGCATCTTCAAAGAATGGAACAAGGGTGAACTCGACAGCTACCTAATCGAAATTACTGCTGATATCTTGACTCGTAAAGATGACATTGGTGATGACAAGTCTAAGCCAATCGTTGATATGATTTTGGACCGTGGTAACAACAAAGGAACTGGTAAGTGGAGCTCAGAGGATGCCTTAGACATCCAAGTTCCTCAATCAGTTATCACTGAAGCTGTTTACGCACGTTACATTTCAATGATGAAGAACGAACGGGTTGAAGCATCTAAGCAACTTCCTGCTCCTAAAGGCAATGTTGAACTAGGCGAAAAGAAGGTATTGATTGAAAAGATTCGTCAAGCCCTCTTCTTCAGTAAGTTAATGAGTTATGCTCAAGGTTTCGAACAGCTTCGAATTGCATCTGATAAGAACGACTGGAACCTTAAGTTTGGTGAATTAGCTCAAATCTGGCGTGCCGGCTGTATCATCCGTGCTCGTTTCTTACAAAACATCACTGATGCCTTTGACAAGAAACCTGATTTAACTAACTTACTTCTTGATGACTACTTCAAGGATATTGCTGCCAAATATCAAGAATCCGTTCGTGACGTTGTTGCATTAGCTGTTAAAGCTGGTGTCCCCGTTCCCGGGTTCAGTGCCGCAATCACTTACTACGATTCATATCGTGCAGAAGTTCTTCCCGCTAACTTACTACAAGCGCAACGTGATTACTTCGGTGCTCATACGTACGAACGTACTGACCGTGAAGGTAACTTCCATTACCCATGGTATGAAGAACAATAGACTAATTAAGCAACCTCTAAGCAAAGTCCAATTGGACTTTGCTTTTTTTGACCAAATCATTAGCGCCACCTCCTCAAAAAAGTTTAGAATAATCATGTTAAATTTTTGAAATGGAGTGACAATTTGTGTTAGAAAAAACAATTTACAAAAAACTATTAAGCCATGCATTCGATTTTCCTGTCACGGTCAAGTATTGGGACGGTAAATCCGAAGTTTACGGTGAGGGAACTCCTCAAGCTGAAATTGACATTAACAAAGAACTCCCGATGACGGAAATTGCTAAGCATGCCACCTTAACGTTGGGTGAAGCCTATATGAATGGCGATATTGATATCAAAGGGTCAATCCAACAAGTCGTTGCTTCAGCGTATCGGTCAACAACTAGTTTTATGCATGATAAGCGCTTCTTGAAATTTGTGCCTAAACAAGGTCATTCAGAAAAGGAAAATACCAAGGATATTCAAAGTCATTACGACATCGGTAACGATTTCTACAAACTATGGCTAGACCCTACGTTGACCTACTCATGTGCCTACTTTGAAAATGACGATGATACACTAGAACAGGCCCAATTAAATAAGATTCATCATATTTTGAAAAAATTAAAGCCAGAACGGGGCAAACGCCTGCTTGATATTGGATAAGGTTGGGGAACCCTCCTCTACGTTGCTGCCGAAGATTATGGGCTTCACGCCACTGGGGTTACGCTGAGTGAGGAGCAATATAACTACACGAAAGAACAAATTCAAAAACGAGGCCTTGAGGATCTAGTTGAAATTCGTTTGGAAGATTACCGGCAAACGACCGGTCAGTTCGACTACATTACCAGCGTTGGTATGTTCGAACATGTTGGTAAAGATAACCTGCCGGGCTATTTTGAGAAGGTTCATGACCTGCTTAAGCCAGGCGCTCGAGCCCTGATTCATGGAATTACCGGTCAACATAACGGCCCCGGCGTTGAGCCTTGGCTAACAAAATATATCTTCCCCGGTGGTTACATCCCCAGTGTCTCCAAAAACGTTGACTACATGATTGAAGCCAACCTTCAGATTGATGATTTGGAACCGCTGCGTCGTCACTACCAAAAGACGCTTGAAATCTGGGATCACAACTTCAATGACGTTCGAGATCAGGTTCGCAACATGTTTGACGAGCGTTTTTGCCGAATGTGGGATCTTTATCTGCAAGCCGCTGCCGCCTCATTTGAATCTGGCAACATTGATGTCATGCAGTTTTTGCTGACAAAGGCACCAAGTGGTGAAGGATTGCCAATGACGCGTGATTATATGTATGAGGAATCGTAAATAGGAACTAAATAAGGAGCTGGGACAAAACAAATGTTTTGTCCCAGCTCCTATGTTATTTCCGAATATTCTTGCTTAGTCGGGTTCCAAAAGGCTGCTTTCTCCGCTTAGCTACGATTAACAAACAATCCCAAGTGCAGGATTATTCGTTAATCTAGGCTATTCTCATAAGCAAACCGCCTTTTGTCTCACCCTTATTTTTATTGCATCGTTTGTCCGCCGTGCGCATCCCCCGCAATTCGGCTCTTTAACTCCGTTTGCAGGTCATGTAGCTGTTGCCATTCAGCAATTTGACGGTCCATTTGCAATTGTTCAGCTTTTGCCTTTTGCTGACTCTTCAAAATAAATGTATCCCAATCGGTGTCAGCGGTATCCGGATCAACTTGTTGCCGCCACTTTGTCCATTCGTCTAAATGGTGTTCCAATAGCTTTGCCTTTTGTGGATCCAAGTTTATTTCTTTTGCCATCATGCTGACCTCCTTAATTGAGTGCAGTTACCTAAATTGAAGCAAGTGCATCTTTAATTCCATTCTGCCCGCTAACCATCGGAATCGTTTTCTTAATCGTCTCTGGCGTCGTTAAACTAGCAACGACTGCTGCAGCAACGTCTTCCCGAGGGATAGCGCCGCCTTCAATTCCGTCGGTGTTAATCTTGCCAGTTCCTTCGTCAAACGTTAGGCGGCCAGGTTCCAATATGGTGTAATCCAAGCCCGTTCGATAACGAAGCCATTCATCTGCATAAAATTTAGCCGCATAATATGGTTTAATATTATTCCACCGATTTCGGTCTTCGGCAAATAAAGCACTAACCATGACGTAGCGTTTAACACCAGCAATTTCAGCTGCTTGCATGCTTTTGACTGCACCATCTAAATCAATGAGCATCGTCATATCGTCACCAGTTTTACCACCCGATCCAGCTGAAAAGACGACGGCATCGTAACCATCCAAATTAACTGCTAACGCCTCTGGTTTGTCTAGCAAATCAACGTGAACCGTTTTGATTCCCTCTTCTTCAAATGATTCCTTTTGCTCAGGTTTACGAATACCAGCGGTAACTTCGTGTCCCGCCATCTTTAATTGAGAAACGACCAAATGGCCGACATTCCCATGTGCTCCAATTACAAATACTTTCATCTCTTAGCACCTCCTATTTTAGTATATCTGTTCCGGGATAGAACTAAAATAAAAACGCCTTTGTATTTTACAAAAGCGTTTCATAAATTTATCTAACAACCAAAACCGATATTGGAGCGTACTTAGCCATGTAGGCCGCTTGGGACCCAAATCGCTTCTGAATCCCAGTTTTAGACAACGAACCAACTACTAGAAGGTCCGGCTTTACTGCTGGGATAACCCTTTTGACAATGGTTTCTCCCGGATCACCTTCCAAAACGACCGTCTCAACCCGTTTTACGCCAAACTGCTCTGCTAATTTTCGATACTCTCCAATGTGCTTTTCTAATTGTGCCCGTTGACCATGAACGTAATCCTTACTCATCGCTTGATAAACGTTCATTTCATCAGATTCCAATATCGAAACAATCGTCAACTTAGCCCCATCTTTTTTTGCCCGATTCATCGCATACCTAAATGCCAATTGGGCATCGGCGGAATCGTCAACACCAACTAAAATATGACTAAACTGCTTTGGATTCATTTCATTCATCATTCTAATCACGACCTTTTTCATTTTCAGATGCTAATTGCGCTTCATATCGTTTGTTACCACGATGCAGGTCCTGAATAGGCGAGTAACGTCCTCCAGAACCCTTTTCCCTGTGGAACCTTCACCGTACTATTAATTTCTTCCAGCGATGGTCCGTTAGCATACTCAATCAGTTTATGGCTTTGCTTTGGCTCAATATCTTTACTCATTATCTTTTATCCCCCTAATTTGATTTCCAAAATATTTCTTGTGCATTTCGAACACTCCTTTCACTTAATTAGAACCATTCTAACCGTACCGCAGTTTAAAAATCGATTCAAGGCAAAATAAAAAGTTCTCTAACAAGAGAACTCGTTTTATCCATTATTCTTCCACTCTTAATCCTTGAAACTTTTCTGAGTACCACTTTGTCCATGAACCTGCAGATGGTGTGCCGTCATCCCGAAAATTTTGTTTCAATTGAATCAAAATATCATAAAAATAACTTCCATAGCTTTGTTGAATTTGGCTCAAAAGTTGTTCTGGATGGAAACTGTTATTTTGAGTAATATAGTGATTAATTTGTTCCATTTCAGGCACAATTGGATAATCCGTTAGAATTTCCAATTTGTTACGACGAAAACTTTGAATATAAAATTTAGCAAATAATCCGACCGCGTGATGTTTTGCTGCATCACTCAATTGCCGTACAGTAACTGTTGCGTCCTCTGACATCAGTAATCCTCCTCATTTGACCTAATTCTGCGACTACAATTTAACAATCCTTTTTGCCTCTCGTCCCTCATTATAGGTCTCAAACAAGGGATTGTTAAATTTCTGACTATTCAACTTATTTAAGAATTGAGCGCCAATAGAAAGATGAGATTTTTTTGTGCTAGATTCAAGCATTATATTGTATTCTTTTAAAAAATAGTGTATACTTAATGATAGAAAGAATAGGCCGTTGGGTGAGGATCCTATATGGAAAATGCTACTGCTCAGAAACGTCGAAAAACGCCAATGAGTCAGCTGTCCAAGTTAAAACAAGGCTTGGTCTAATGTAGCTGTTATTGTATGATAACTACGCCATATAGTGCTAAAGCTCAACGATTGGCGCTACCACTCCATAATTGGGGTGGTAACAGGTGCATTGAAGAACGATTTCGATGGCATCCAGCCGATTGTGGGCTGGATGCCTTTTTTGATTAACTAACGAGCCACTTTAGGAGGTGATTGATATGACAACTGAATTACAAGACCCTGGATCGTCTAATTATAAACAGCTGAAGGGAAAGTTGGCTATCAACGCCTCTTATGATTTGGTGGCCTAAATCACATGTGTTGATCCAATTTTCCCGGATTACACAAGTAATCAAGCTAGATTCACTGATTGAGTTTTGCATAGATCACTGCTTTTAATTTCGTGATTGGCGTTATAGTCGATCGATAAGCGAAAACCTCTAGTATATCGTTAGCAGTCTATTGCAAAGTCTCTATTCTAGCTGATTGAGTAAGCATTAAATTTTAATTTCAGTGTCGTTCTGCGCCTAAGATCATTGACGTGATCGTACAGAATAGAAACATGGCACTTTCCGTTTGGGGAACCTTCGGAGGAATTGGCATTTACTGCTTGTACCACTCGTCAGCTTGGAGAATTGATCGTGAATCACAATAAATTTTACTATAACGTTGTCACTATCATCATGATAGCAGCAAACACAAACATAGATTGATGGGAATCAACCTGCCATGTGTTTGGTGTAGATGGTGATGACGCCGGCATAAGAGGAACTTCATTTGAATGGAGCTCCTTTTTTATTTCGCAACTTTTCAGTAGGTATATTTATTGCCACACCTCACCCAATTCGTTTACACTAAAATTATCCCCCATAGGAAGGAGCAATATTATGCCTAAAAAACTTGATGGTAAGAAGGACCAATTAATGGGCTCTGCTAAAGAAAAACTTGGCAAAGCAACTGGTAACGAAAGTACCGAGCTTAAGGGTAAACTCCAAAAGGCAAAGGGTAACATTAAGGAACGGACTGGCGAGGCACAAGACAAGGTAGCTGATAAGGCTAACGATTTAGATGATCGCCATAACGACAAATAGAATTCCAATGGTGAGTGGTCAATGACCCTCACCATTTTTGTTGCAAAAAAAGACCACTCATATGAGTAGTCTTTTAGACAGCTTAGGCCTTCGCCTTATCTGCTTTAATTTTCTTTAAGTACGCCTCTGACTTTTCCTCGTCAAATTCGTTTTCAGACTTGCCAATGACAACAGTTGCCAATGAATTACCCACAACGTTGACTGCTGTTCGACCCATATCAACCAACCGATCAATTCCGGCAATAAACGTTAATCCGGCCATTGGAACACCAATTGTTGAGACAGTCGCTAGCAGAACGACAAATGAGGCCCCTGGGACGCCGGCCATTCCTTTTGAGGTAATCATCAGAACAACTAGCAGTGTTAGCTGTTGACCGAGACTCAGGTGGATATGATAGGCCTGAGCGAGGAATAAAGCTGCCAGTGACTGGTAAATTGCTGACCCATCTAGGTTAAAAGTATACCCCGTTGGAATAACGAAGGAAACAATCCCCTTGCTGACACCATATTTGTCCATTTTATCAATCATTTTTGGAAGTGCTGCTTCAGAACTGGCAGTTGAAAATGCTAGAACTGCTTCATCCTTGATCACTCGTAGCAAATCAAAAATGCTAAATTTGAAAATTCTTGCCACAATTCCCATGAAAACAACGATAAATAGTGCCATCGTCGCGTAGGCTAACAAAATGAAGTAGCCAAGTGGTGCAAGTGCTGATAGCCCCAATTGTGCCACCGTTACACCAATCAAAGCACAAACACCAATTGGCGCCACATGCATCACCCAGTTAGTGACTCTAAACATCACTTGAGAAATGGCATCCAAGAGATCAATAATGACCTTGCCTTGTTTGCCAATTGCGGCCGTTCCTAAACCAAAGAATACGGAGAAGAAAATGACAGGCATCATGTCTCCAGTACTTAATGAGTTAAAAAAGTTGGTCGGAATAATGCCCATAATCGTTGACCAAATCCCGCTATCAGAAGCATGCTTTGCAGTTTGGACATAGGCACTAATGTCTTGACTATGTAATGCATGAATATTGATAAAATCACCAGGTTTAAACACATTCGCAACAATCATACCCAAAATAATTGCGATCGTTGACATCACTTCAAAATAGATTAAAGTCTTGCCACCAACTCGGCCCAGTTTCTTAATATCACCCATATTAGCAATCCCAACCGTCAAACACGAAACAACGATTGGCAGCACAATCATTTGGATAAGACTAATAAACATGGTTCCAATGTTCTGCATAGCCGTAATGGCCGTTTTATTTTGATAGAAAATAACACCAAGGATAATCCCCAAAACAAGACCAATTAAGATTTGCCACCCCAAGGTCAATCGATAAGCTCGATACCGCTTCATAAATATTCTCCTTTATACCTTACCTATTTTTAATTATTTTAAAACCATACTTTCATATTTTAGCATAATTATTCGTTTGTGACTTAATTAAAACGAAATTAGCTTTAATTCTATTTTCCTCATTGACTTCTCATTTTTCGTGTGATAAGTTTAGTCCAACTTAAAAAGAAAGTGGTGAGTTTACATGTCCATAATTTGGTAATTTTCATGCGATATTTCTCTAAACAATAAAGGATCTCGACATCATAGTCACTTGTAGAATTGTTGCAAGTGTCGCTCGAGATCGGAGGAATTTTTCATGAAAATTAAATATATCGCAACATTGTTTAGTAGTGTTCTAGTGGCAATCGTTTTAACGGGGTGTGGTCAGTCCAGTGCCAGTTCGGACAAGAATCGCCCGCTGACGGTAACTTTGAGTGGTGAACCAGCAACAGCTGATCCCGCGCAGACGACCGACGTTAATAGTTCAACGATTGTTTCGCAAACGATGCAGGGACTTTATACATTGAGTTCTTCAGGAAAGGTTGTTTCTAGTGTCGCTAAACAAGTTGTGAAGCCAACTGATGGTGGTAAACGCTACGTTTTTAACTTACGGAAAACGAAGTGGAGCAACGGGCAAGAAGTCACTGCAAAAGATTTTGTTGCGGGATTTCAGCGCGCCGTTAACCCTAAAACGAAGTCCCAGCGACTCGCAAACTACAAGTTTATCAAGAATTTCAAAGCTGTTTCAACCGGGAAGGCCCCAGTTTCTAAATTTGGCGTCAAGGCCCTTAGTAAATATCGCTTTGAAATCCAACTTCCTGCTCCAGTTCCCTATTTCAATTATTTGCTAACGGATTACTACCCAATTAACCAGTCCGCAGCTAAAAAGTTCGGCTCCTCTTACGGAACTAGTTCCGATAAGTTAGTGACAAATGGCCCTTACAAATTGATCGGATGAAATGGGACGAGTACCTCTTTTAAATTAAAACGAAATCCTAACTATAATATTCGTAAAGTACGAATTTCGACTGTTAACGTTAAGGTTGAAAAGGACAGCAGCACTGCATTGAACCTATTTAAAGCGAATAAGGTACAAATTACGCAATTAACGGGACAATTGGTGAAAGCTAATGCCAACAATTCTTCGTTGAAAACAACTAAAATTTTGCGAAATGCGTATCTTGAATTTAATAGCAAAAGTAAAACAACTAATAATACCAATTTGCACAAAGCGATTAGTTACGCATTAGACCGTGAGCAGCTCACCAAGAGTGTGCTTCAGGATGGTTCAGTAGCAGCCTGGAGCATGGTTCCGCAAGGCGATGCAACGAATCCAACAACCGGTGAAGATTTTGCAAAAGAAGTGGGCAACAAACTAAAAGTCAACACAAAGGCCGCTAAGTCGTATTGGAAAAAGGCTCAATCCGAATTAGGTAAAAAGCAGATATCCGTTCAATTGCTGACTGGCGATGATGATGCCAGCAAACAAGTGGGTGAATATATGCAAGCCGTCGTCAAAAAGGAATTACCAGGACTAACCTTAACGTTAAAAGCCGTTCCTCAAGCGCAACACATCCAAATGGGTAGCGACAAAAACTACGAAATTAATTTGGATGGCTGGTCTACCGGTTTGTATGATCCTGCTGATTTTCTCCAAATGGCAGAGTACGGCAACGCCCTCTCCTTCTCAAATTGGAAGGATGCCACCTATCAAAAATTGATTAGCCAAATTAATGATACAACGAAATATTCTGAAAAACAGCGTTATGATTTAATGATCAAAGCCGACAAGTATCTTATGCAACAGCAAGGTATCGTTCCTTTATACCAGGTTGCTCAATCTAACCTAGTTGATAAACGATTAGGTGGCATCAGTTTTACCGCACTATCTGGCATTCAGTACCAGTACGCCTACTGGAAATCGTAATAGCAAACGTCTAAGGTTTCCTTAGGCGTTTTTATTTTGTCACCTATTTCAATATGTTACGCTTAAATCATAGTAGAGCTACCCCCATACTATTAGGAGGCGACCATATGCGAGATATAAATCGATTAACAAATATTATTAGTACGACTACTGGTCCGTATTTAACGGTTGTTATGCCAAATCCCAATACTGTCAGTGATCGGAGTAAGGCCAAAATCAAAATGAAGCAGGTCCTATCCGATGCAACTGAACAGCTTATGCAAATCTATCCTGGAATTGATATGAGTGATTATCTCGATAAATTGGGACCCTATTTATCAGACATCAATAACTGGTCTGACGTCACAAGCCCGTCTTGTGCCATCATCATTGGTCCCGATAACCTTCAAGTGGTTGATTTAAACCACGAGGTAACAGCTTCTATCGTATCCGTTTCAGATCACCCTGATTGGTTAACACTTGGTAAGAATACGTTAGAACAAGAACACTTAATTCTGACATTAAATCAGGACAGTTATAAAGTCTTCCAAGGTACTGACAATCATTTAGTTGAACTTTCGTTACACGATGATGCTCCTGGTACTTTACCAGAGACCCTTGGTAGTAATGAGCTAAAGGGTGGGCAATTGAATTTACGATCATTCAATGGCGGCGTTAATTTCCACGGAAATAACGAGAAAAGCCAAGAAGTTAAAAATGATCAACTAAATTACTATCAAAAAATTGCAGCATATTTGTCTGATCACTATCCATTAACGAAACTACCGGTAATATTATTTGCCTTACCGCAAAATATTGCTGTGTTTAGAGAAGCAATGAACGATGACTCCTTAATCAGTCACTTAACTGAACCAAGCTCACCTTCTAAACTTTCGCTGGCTGAAATTTCACAACGCGTTTCTTCAGTCATTAAAAAAGGTGTCGAGCATTCATTAGTCGACCTTCAAACTGACTATCAGAATTTAAATGACGCTCAACAGACCACTGAAGATCTCAGTCAAATCGTTGATTGTGCCCTTAAAGGTCAAATTGAAACCTTAATTGTTTGTGAGGGTGCGTTTAGTTCCGGTTCACTTACTTCTGGTGGTCTAGAATTTGAATCTGAATACTCACAACATAACAATCTATATAATGACATTGCTAATTGTGTGATAGAGAACAGCGGTCATTTGATTGTCCTCCAGAAGGAACAAATGCCGGTAAATTCAGATATTTGTGCAATGCTCAGATACCCAATTTAACTACCTTGACCTATTTTTACTTTTGAATATACAAAAACTGACTAACATTAGTG
>NZ_AZGJ01000049.1 GCF_001436395.1 Secundilactobacillus malefermentans DSM 5705 = KCTC 3548
CTAACTTTATCGGAGCCCTTCATACGTGAACAGTGCAAAATAAAAATTGGTACCAGTAAACGTACCAATTCCGTGTGGACTGCGCTTCTATCCCATTTTATTATATGAGTTCCATTATAGTAACATTCGCTCAATAAATCAAATTTTGTCCAATTACGGCACTTTACCACCTTCATAATCGGCAAACTCGCTGACTTATGCTAAAATTTGAATTAGGAAGTAATTCATCTGAATCGGGGGAGCACTATGACCAAAGTATTAATTGTAGATGACGAAGACGCTATTTCGACTTTGCTCACGTTTAATCTGCAACAAGAAGGCTTTGAAACGGTAACTGCCAATAACGGCGCAACTGCACTCAAGATAATTGAATCCGATTCACTGGATTGTATTTTGCTTGATCTCATGTTGCCTGGAATGGATGGCCTTTCTGTCTTGAAAAAAATGCAGCAGGAAACCATCGAAACCCCCGTCATCATCATTACCGCAAAGTCACAAGAAGTCGACCGGATTCTAGGGCTTGAACTTGGTGCTGATGACTACATTAGTAAGCCATTTAGTCCAAGGGAAGTTATCGCCAGAATCAATGCCGTTTTACGCCGTCATCAAAAGTCAGCCCAATCGACTCCTCTCAACAAATTAACTTTTGGCGACCTGACCATTAACCTGTCCCAACACGTTGTCACCGTTAAGAATCAACTAATCGATTTAACGCCCAAAGAGTATGAATTGCTCGTCTACTTTGCTGAAAACAAGCAGCAGGTTCTCAGTCGTCAACAGCTGCTCCAGCACGTTTGGGACGTTGACACGGACCTCGATAGCCGAATGGTTGATATTCAGATTAGTCATTTGCGCGATAAATTAAAACAGCCAGCCCCTAATCAAAATTGGATCAAGACCGTTCGCGGATTTGGTTACCAATTTGGAATGGAGTCCTTATGAAAAAACAAATTTTTCTATTCTTTCTAATCAACCTAATCATTTTAGAATTAGTTGGTTTCTTCTTGCCGCTGTCAGCTGGTCTCCATCTGGGACTAATGCTCGCGGTGGCGGTATGTGCCACCCTCATTTTTACCTTTTTTGTTTGGCGTTTTTCAAAAAAATTGGCGCTCATACAAAAAAAGGTCCATCAAATCAACGTTGCAAATGATGATACGCATTTGATTTTACCAAACGATGATCCGCTGCACGGCCTCACACACGAGCTCAATCAGCTACAATCGCACATAAAGCATCAGTCGCATCGAACTTTACGACAGGAAAATGAACTGGAGACTCTCGTTAAGCATCTCCCAATTGGGGTCATGGTCATTGACCGTTACGGACAAGTCCAAGTGGCAAATGATGTCATTCAGGAACTTTTCCAACATGAGTTTGACCCAATTCCACATGCCTACCAACAGGATATTGTACAACCAGAACTCCTAACGATGGTCAATGCTGCTATGCAGCGGCAAAAGAGTGGCCAGCGATTGATCACTTTTGACACGCCCCAAAACCGAAAGAATATTCGTGTCCAAGTTCTATACAGCGAAATTCGACCTAAGCACTTCCAAGTTACTGTTCTGTTAACGGACGTCAGTGATTTGGTTGCAATGTCCAAGATGCAATCGGACTTTGTCGCCAATGCAAGTCATGAATTAAAGACACCAATCACCGCCATTTCCGGATTCAGCGAAACTTTACTAGAACAGCCCACTGATGAAAAGACCCGGGAAAAGTTTTTAACCATCATCAAACAGGAATCAGACAAACTCGTTAAATTAATTGATGATATTTTATCGCTTTCTCGCTTACGAGACGACCAACCAGGCGACCTGAAGCTTCAACAAATCCACCTAGCTGATTTTGTATCAGATCAACTGGACGATCATCAAGCATCTGCCCAACTAAAGAGTGTCAAACTCGAAAACAATGTTCCCGCAGACTTGATTGTCACTAGCGACGAAGGCCGTTTGATGGGAATTCTCTATAATTTATTAGCAAATGCAATTAAATACAATGATGACGGCGGTCACGTGACGGTGGCTGCTACCTCCACTTTTGCTGGCTGGCAACTGAGTGTTAGCGACAACGGAATCGGCATCCCAACCAACCAACAGCAGCGAATTTTTGAACGGTTCTATCGTGGCGACAATGGTAAGACCATTCCTGGAACTGGATTAGGTTTAGCCATCGTTGCGGAACAAGCCGCTCAACTGTCTGGCTCAATCAACGTCACAAGTGAATTGGGTGTTGGTACCACCATTAAAATTGATTTTCCAAATGATAATTAGATTGAACAACTTCTGTGTGAGCGGAAGTTGTTTTTTGTTTCCTATTTTTCAGTGAGTTTCAGTGAATTACTGATGTAACTGATTAGGATTCTAAGTTAAGCCTCCAAAAATCAGCTCATGACCAGAGGCGAAATTAGTCTTATCGATTTATCGATTAGACTAAGCATTACTCGCAAGACCGCCCTTTGGCTTGCGTGAATGCCGCCTCGTTCCGTCATGAAGCTGAAGAAGGAGGCGTTTTGTGAGTATTCGATGATACTCGGAACCAACCGTGAGAAATCATTTTTACTTTCGGGTTCAACCATCCTTCTCCCTGTGTCTAATCTGAATTACCCGCGCGAACAAGTCCACGCTTTCGTAATTCGATTAGTACTCGGAAGAACCCAGATGGTTTCTCACCTATATATTTACACAACCTTTACATTCCATCTACACAGCTTTTACACTCCTTTGGTACGATTTACCTACTGAACTTCGACCCTACTTAAGGAGATTTCGCCCATGAAAAAACGTTGGCCCCTCATTCTCATCGGCATCTTAATCATCTTGCTTGGCTTCGCCTACGTCACTCGCGACCAAAGTAAGCAAGGTGAATCCATCACCGCCGTTGGCTCAACCGCCCTACAGCCACTGGTTGAAGCAGCCGGCGAAGAATACAGCAAAGTAAATCCCGGCATCTTTGTCAACGTGCAAGGTGGTGGTTCCGGAACTGGATTGAGTCAGATTCAATCCGGTGCTGTCTCCATCGGTAACTCGGACCTTTTTGCCAGCGAGCAAACGGGAATAGATGAAAAAAAGCTAACTGATAATCGGGTTGCTGTTATCGGCATTACGCCCATTTTAAATAAAAAAGCGGGTATCAAAAACTTAACAACCAAGCAGCTTCAGGCCATTTTTACCGGAAAGGTAACTAATTGGCAACAAGTTGGTGGTCGTAACCAGAAGATTGTCATCGTCAATCGAACTCAGGGAAGTGGTACGCGCGTTACGTTTGAAAAGCGTGGTCTAAACAAAGCACGCAGTATAGCCTCTCAGGAACAAGATTCATCCGGAACAACTCGTCAAATTGTCGCCACAACGCCTGGGGCAATCAGCTATGTGTCGTTTTCGTACATTAACGACACCATTTCCGTTCCAACATTAAATGGTATCAAGCCCACGAATAAAAATGTGACAACTAACAAATGGCAAATTTGGTCATACGAACATTTATACACCCAGAAGAACACGGATAAAGTCACAAAAAGGTTCATTAAGTACGTCTTATCCAGTCACGTACAAGATGAACTGGTCCCCCAACTTGGCTACATCCCCATCAAAGACATGCAAGTTGAACGGTTAGAGTAAAGGAGAATTAGATGGATAAAATTAGGGAAAGCATCTTGACCAAATCCCACGCCAGCAAGCTTGAACGACGTGGTAAAATCATTAGTTTTATGTGTCTCGGCGGTATTTGTTTAATCGTCCTGGCCATCTTCATCTTCATTGCCTACCGCGGATTGGCCACTTTTACCAGTGATCACGTGTCAATCTTCAAATTCCTCGGCGGTACCAAATGGAACCCCGAAGTCACTGAAAATGGCCATCCACTTGTCGGAGCTTTGCCAATGATTACCGGATCATTTCTAATTACCATTTTGGCAACCCTTCTTGCGCTTCCCTTTGCGATTGGGACTGCGCTCATGATGACAGACATTACTCCCAAAATGGGAACGCGAATCTTGCAGCCGGTGCTGGAACTCCTCGTTGGAATTCCCTCCGTCGTTTACGGATTCGTTGGTTTAACGGTGGTTGTGCCATTTATGCGCAGTATCTTTGGTGGTAGTGGTTTCGGAATTCTTGCCGGAACTTTCGTCCTGTTCGTGATGGTCTTGCCAACCATCACCTCCATGACCGTTGACGCCTTAAAATCAGTTCCCAAAGATTACCGTTCTGCTTCCCTCGCGCTTGGTGCGACTCGCTGGCAAACAATTTACAAAGTAGTCTTACGAACAGCGACTCCCGGTATTTTAACCGCCATCGTGTTCGGTATGGCCCGCGCCTTTGGTGAAGCACTTGCCGTTCAAATGGTGGTCGGAAACGCCGCACTCATGCCAACAAGCTTGGTTGCGCCAGCTTCCACACTGACCAGTGTCCTCACAACGGGAATCGGGAATACAGTTCTTGGCACTGTCCAAAACGACGCTCTCTGGTCACTCGCACTCATTCTATTACTAATGTCACTAGCCTTTAACCTGGCTATTCACCTAATCGCTAAACGAGGGGAGCTGAAACGATGAACGCCAAACGGTATGACAAACTTGCGACTGGCCTGTTATATACAATAGCTGGAATTGTCGTTTTGATTTTACTTCTCCTCCTTGGATTCATTATCATCCGCGGCTTGCCACAACTAAGCTGGTCCTTCCTAACCACACCTTCGCGCGCCTTTACGGCTGGCGGCGGAATCGGAATCCAACTATTTAATTCAATCTACCTCTTAATTCTGACGATGCTTATCTCAATGCCGATTGCGTTAGGTGCCAGCATCTATCTAAACGAGTACGCCAAACCAGGTAAGGTTACCAGCATCATCAGAACGATGATTGAAATTCTGAGTTCCCTGCCTTCAGTGGTCGTTGGTCTTTTCGGTTTCTTACTCTTCGTTGTTCAGTTTGGATTAAGCTTTTCAATTCTTTCTGGGGCGTTGGCACTGACCGTTTTCAACCTACCCCTACTGACTCGAAGTATTGAAGATGCCCTTAAGTCCATCAGCAACGATCAGCGAAATGGTGGTCTGGCTCTCGGCATTTCAAAATGGGAAACCGTCACTAAAATCATTCTACCGGCCGCAGTACCAAGCATCGTCTCTGGCCTGATTCTTAGTGCCGGACGTGTCTTTGGTGAAGCTGCCGCACTGATTTACACGGCTGGTCAAAGTGCTCCCGCTTTGAATTTTGCTAACTGGAATCCATTTGATATTGATAGTCCGCTAAATCCAATGCGCCCCGCCGAAACTCTCGCCGTCCACATTTGGAAGATTAATTCGGAAGGAATCATGCCCGACTCTTCGGCTGTCTCAGCTGGGGCCGCCGCTGTTTTAATTATCGTTGTCCTCATCTTTAACTTACTTGCCCGTTGGATAGGCCGCTTGCTGTTCAAGCGCCTAACCGCCGGCTCATAGGGGGGTGCCATATGCAAACTAAAGATAGATACATTCAGCAATTCGATGAAACGCAAGAAATGGCGTTAACCACGAAAAATTTGCACATTTACTATGGTGATTTTGAAGCCATTTCCGAAGCTGATCTTCAAATTCCCCGCTTTAAAATCACCGCCCTTATTGGGGCCTCAGGTTCCGGCAAATCAACTTTTCTCCGTTCCCTAAACCGCATGAACGACAATGTCGCTGACGTTAAGGGCGAAATCTGGTATCGGGATCTGAATTTAAACTCTAAGGAAATTGATGTATACGCAATGCGTCGCCAAATCGGAATGGTGTTCCAGCGCCCCAATCCATTTCCAAAATCGATTTACGAAAACATCACCTTTGCCCTAGAACGGCACGGGATAACCGATAAAAAGGAACTGGCCGAACGCGTCGAAACGTCATTGAAACAAGCCGCACTTTGGGAAGAAGTTAAGGACAAACTCAACCAGAGTGCCCTCGCGCTCTCTGGTGGTCAGGCACAGCGTTTATGTATTGCCCGAGCAATTGCCTTGCAACCCGATATTCTCCTGTTAGATGAGCCAGCAAGTGCCTTAGATCCAATTTCAACGGCACAATTGGAAGAAACGTTAGTCAACCTAAAGCAGCACTACACCATCGTCATCGTCACTCATAACCTGCCACAAGCTGCCAGGATTAGCGATTACACCGCCCATTTTTCACAGGGAAAAGTGATTGAATTCAACAACACGAAAGAAACCTTTACGGATCCAAAGGTAAAATTGACGAACGATTATATCTCTGGCGACTTTGGCTAATTTGGAGGCTCTAATGGTAAATACGATTTTAAAAACCAAAAACGTTAAATTAAAGTACGGTGATTTCGAAGCGCTCCACGGAATTGACTTAGACTTCAACCAAAATGAAATTACCGCCCTCATCGGTCCTTCGGGTTGTGGAAAATCGACCTACCTCCGTTGTTTAAATCGGATGAACGATTTGATTGACGGCGTGACCGTCACCGGAGACTTTGATTTTCAAGGTGCAGACGTTTATGCCGACGACTACGACATCGTGGACTTACGTAAACAAATCGGCATGGTCTTTCAACAGCCGAACCCATTTCCAATGTCCATCTATGACAACGTTGTCTACGGATTGCGGGTTGCTGGCGTTCGCGATAAAGCCACACTCGATGAAGCAGCTCAAACCTCATTAAAGCAGGCAGCCATTTGGGACGAAGTGAAAAACAAGTTGGATCAAAGTGCCCTTGCCCTATCCGGTGGTCAGCAGCAACGAGTCTGCATCGCGAGGGCCCTTGCCGTTTCACCCGACATCATCCTTTTAGATGAACCAACCAGCGCACTGGATCCTCACTCTAGTCGCCAAATTGAAGCAACTTTATTGCAACTCAAAGAAAAATACACGATTATTACCGTAACGCATAACTTACAACAGGCCGCTCGAATCGCGGACAAGACAGCTTTCTTCCTTTCAGGTGACCTGATTGAAGCTGCCGACACGAAACAAATTTTCATGAATCCAGAACACAAAGAGACCAGCGACTTCATCACCGGCCGTTTTGGCTAATCACGATTAAGGAGGCTCACCATGAAACGTTTAATTGACAAAGAATTGGCACAACTCGATGCCCAATTCACCGAAATGGGTGTGACGGTCGCCGAAGCGATTGGCACAGCCGGAAAATCCATGGTCCGCGGCGATACACGTTCCGCAGAGGAAATTGTGGCCCATGATCACCGAATCAACGAACAGGAAATGAAACTTGAGCAAAAGGCTTTAGAAATCATTGCGTTGCATCAACCAATCACCAATGATTTACGCGAAGTCGTTACCATTTTAAAGGCGGTCTCCGACTTGGAGCACGCCGGCGATCACGCGCGGGACATCGCCCTCGCCAGCATTCAGCAAAAACAGGAACCCGCTTTGCAGCCCATCTTGACGCTGATTGAGCAGTTCAGCATGTTCATCGAAAAATTGATGCGCGACATGTTGTCCGCCTACGTCAAAAAGGACTGGCGCTTTGCCGAACAAAACGGAATGCACCTCGCAACCGAGGCCAGCCAGCAGAACGTCAAAATTAACGAAGCCTGTATTGCGGCTATGAAGCAGCACGGCGAATTGGGTGAGCAGATTTTACTCTACGTTTCGGTGGCAAACGCCCTGGAACAAATTTGCGATTGCGCCCTAAACATTGGCGAGTGGATTATTTACGGTCACTCTGGCGAAATTGTCGAAATTAAACCAGTTACTAAACTGGAAGATTAACTTACTAGCTTCTTGAATCCTACAAAAAAATGCAAGCCAATTAGGCTTGCGTTTTTGTTACCTCATCAATTCGATAGGTCACGATTTCTCTTATTAATTTAACTGGTAACGGCTGATTATAGGGTAGCTTGATCGTGCCCTTAGTCGTTTCAAACGAGGCCAACTCATCCTCAAATTTGAGAATGGGATCGTCCGTTGGGTAAAATCCCAAATGATTCTTCGTCGGTGCAAAATAGACGAGCACCTTGCCATTTAATTTGATGGCTGGCATGTTATACGAAATCGTCTCGACTGCATCAGGTGCCGCATCCGCAAGTAGGTCACGCATAATCTGCGCGACCTCCAGTTGCATTGGGTCTAAATCAGCTAAGTATTCAGCCATTGTTGTGTACTTTTTCAAGTCATCACCGCCTTATTATCTAATTAAATAATAGCATGAAATCTTTGCCTAAAGTAGCAAAATAAGGAAAAGTCATAGTTTATGACGTATTTATTAATTGGATTACCTTTATCAACTTGATAAAATGAAAGTGATAACTTGGGAGCGATTATAATGAAGGATTCATTAAAATATTATAAAATCAAAAAACAGGGTAACTCATTGACTATCAGCATTAATAAAGACGCCGAAATTAAAGAGGGCCAACTATACAGTCTTGAAATTAATTCCGCTGGACAACTTATTTATACACCTGTTGAAAGTCCAACTAATATTTGGGATACCGAGGAAGCTCAGAACCATAATTTTCAGAAGGATCTCAAAGAAATTGGGTTTAATGTTGGTAATGAATCTAGTAAAGGACAAGAAGGAGCGGAATATTGCTAGACTTTCCAAAGTGCGAGCATAATTTCTCGGATTGAAGTAACTTAAACAACGCATTAGAGACGTATTCTCAATCTAAATATCAAAGGGATTCGAAATTTACTTCGAATCCCTTTTTTATATTAATTCAATTTTACTTAATTTCAATCTTTATCCTAATTCAGCCTTTCCCGTATACAATTCATAATACTTACCCTGTTTGGCAATGAGCTGATCATGGTCGCCCTCTTCAATAATCTTGCCATCCTCCAGCACCATAATATCGTCGGAGTTATGAATGGTCGATAATCGGTGTGCAATGACGAAAGTGGTCCGGTTCTTCATCAAATTGTCCATCCCCGTCTGCACCATTTTTTCAGTCCGCGTATCAATGCTTGAAGTGGCCTCATCCATAATCATCACCGGTGGATCGGCTACCGCTGCCCGAGCGATTGACAATAGCTGTCGTTGCCCTTGCGACAAATCGGATCCAGAACCATCGATCACCGTATCGTAGCCATTTGGCAAATTGCGAATAAACCCATCCGCGTTTGCTAATTTGGCAGCCTCTTCCACCTCAGCATCGGTGGCATTCAGTCGTCCGTATCGAATGTTATCCCGCACGGAAGCCGTGAACAGGTTCGTATCCTGCAACACCATCCCCATTGATAGCCGTAAACTGGCCTTTTGAATCTGGTTAATATCGATGCCATCATACGTAATTTGGCCACTCGAAATGTCGTAGAACCGGTTCAGCATGTTGGTAATCGTCGTCTTCCCAGCTCCCGTTTCGCCAACAAGCGCCATTTTTTCGCCCGGATTGGCTTCAATTGTAATATGGTGGAGAATTTGATTTTTGCCATCATAGCTGAAGTTCACGTCTTTAAATTGAATATGTCCGCGAACGCGCGTCAGTGTCACATTCCCGTGCTCATCAACCCGTTTCCAGCCCCAATGATCCGTCCGATTGGCAGTTTCCGTTAGCGTGCCATCTTCGGCAACCGCAACGGACACCAAACTAACAGTCCCAGAATCCTGTTCCACCGGTTCGTCAAATAGTTGAAATATTCGCTGGGCACCGGCAAGTCCCATAATAATAACGTTTAACTGCATCGTAATCGCCGCAATTGGTTGACTAAATGAACGACTTAACTGGAGAAATGCCGCAATCGCACCTAACGTCAGCAACGCTGGATGATTAACGGCAATGTAGCCGCCGACCACCGCAATCAGTACATATAAAATATTACCGACATTTCCCATAATTGGAAATAGCATCGTTGATAATCCATTTGCCCGACTGGCATCCTCACGCAGCGCATCATTTCGCTTATCAAATCCAGCCTTAGCCTGTTCTTCATGGGAGAATACTTTGACGACCTTTTGTCCGTTGAGCATTTCCTCAATGTAGCCGTTTATGTTTCCAGTTGCCTTCTGTTGGAGGCGGAAGTACTTACTACTTTTGGCCGTAAGCGAACGGACGACAAAGATACTTAATGCAAAGACAACCAAACTAATGACCGTTAGCAATGGACTCAGGATGATCATGGCTGTCAGTGTAAATGCCACGTTAAAAACTGAATTCACCAGCATCGGTAGACTTTGTTCAATCATTTGTCGCAGCGTATCCGCGTCATTGGTGAAGCGACTCATAATGTCCCCATAATCGTTGGAATCAAAGTAACGTAGTGGTAACTTTTGCATGTGGGTGAACATATCGTCACGCACCCGCTTCTGTAATCGTTGTCCGGTCATAATCATGACTTGGGTGTACAAAAGTGTGCCGAGAACCCCTAGCAAATAAACCGCACCCATCAAAATAATCATGTTGAGTAAGGGGGCAAAATTAGGATTGGCGGCCTTAGTCAACGGCGTAATGTAATCATCAATTAGTTGTTGGATGAACATGGTCCCAATAACCGCCGCCGCGGATGAAATGATAATCGAGAAGAACGCGACAAACAACGCAAAGTGACTTTCCTGAAAAATATAGCGCAACAACCGCCACAAAATTTTCCAAGCAGAGCCTTCGATTTTTCCCCTACCGGCTACTCTAGCTCTTTGCATGTTCGTCGCCTCCTTTGATTTGAGAATTGTAAATTTCTTGATACAGTTTATCTGATTTCAATAGTTCATCACGTGTCCCGACAGCATCTATTTGACCGTCCTTCATAACGATGATTCGATCGGCGTTTTGAACGGATCAAATCCGTTGCGCAATGAGCAGTTTGGTCATCGTCGGAAGTTCCGCATTAAAGGCCTCTTGAATTAGCCTGTCGGTATGCGTATCCACGGCACTCGTTGAATCATCCAGAATCAGGATCTTAGGGTTCTTCAATAATGTCCGCGCAATTGTCAGTCGCTGCTTTTGACCACCAGAAACGTTGCTACCACCTTGTTCAATATAGGTGTCATAGCCATCTGGAAGGCTTTGAACGAAAGTATCCGCCTGAGCTAATTTGGCAGCATGCACCAGTTCCGCATCCGTAGCGTCCGCATTGCCCCAACGTAAATTTTCCGCAATCGTACCTGAAAAAAGCACATTTTGCTGTAAAACCATCGAAACGTTGTCGCGAAGTGTGCGGATGTCATACTGCCGCACATCATTGCCACCAACGCTCACTACGCCACCGTTAACATCGTAAAGTCGCGGAATCAGCTGTACCAGCGTGCTCTTCCCACTACCGGTTTCACCAATAATTCCAACAGTTTCGCCGGATTTAATGTGCAGGTTGATGTCACTAAGACGTTCTTTATGGTCATCTTCGTAAGCAAATTTAACCTGGTTAAACTCAATATCGCCATTTGGCACAGCCATGATTGGCTTGGTTGGGCTCTTCAACGTACTTTCGTAGGTCAACACTTCAACAATTCGTTTGGCCGAAGCCATTGAAATCGTCAATTGGTTAAAGACGTTTGATAACATGTTTAAACTCATCAAAACCGACATGGCGTACGCTAACAAACTGACCAATTGGCCCGCTTGCATCGTGCCGCCTACAATCCGTCTAGCACCAAACCAGGCTAAGAATAGTAGCGTTCCGTACATAACAAACTGCATAATTGGACTATTTAACTGCAAGATTCGTTCACCTTTACTGAAGATTTCAAAAATTCTAGATGAAGCTACTTTTTCTTTGTCGTTCTCAGTATCTGAACGATTATATGTTTTGACAACTCGAATGCCTCGTAGGTTTTCGCGCACGACTTGGTTCAAACCATCATAGCGTTGGTAAACTTTCTTGAACATTGGCCGGCCAATTGCAATGATAATTGATAACGCGATTGCCATGACGGGTACCGTCACGATAAAGACGGTCGCCATTTCTGCATCCACTGAAAATGCCATCGCAATTGAGAAAATCAGCATTAATGGCGAGCGAACTGCCATCCGGACTGACATTTGAAAGGCCTGTTGAATATTCATTACGTCGGTTGTCAACCGGGTGACAATGCTTGAAGGTGAAAAATGGTCGATATCTTCAAACGCAAAGTTTTGAATGTGATAGTACAAGTCTTGTCGTAAGTTTTTCGCAAATCCTGCACTTGCCGCACTGGAAAACCAACTGGCACCAGCACCGGCAGCTAATGAGATAAATGCGCCAATCAGCATCACAACGCCGAGTCTTTCAATGTAACCCATGTTTCCAGGAACAATTCCCTTATCAATCATGCCAGCCATTAAAAATGGAATCATGGTCTCAATGAACGTTTCAATGGCAACTAGTAATGGTGATATAAGTGCGTCACGCTTATATTCTCGGACAGATTGTAATAGTTGTCTTATCATTTAGTCGTGCCCCCTTGAGTCTCGTCACTATCAATGTTTTTAACAATTTGCGCGGTCACCCTTTGCCAAACTTCAAGATCTGCCTCCGAGATTCCTTTTATGAGCTTTTTCTCGTAATCATAAGTCCCGTTGACAACACTTTCCCGGTACGACAGGGCTTTTGGCGTTAGCATAATTTGCTTAAATCGCGCATCGTCAGGCATACTCTTGCGGACTAGGTAGCCCTTCTTCTCCATTTTTTGCAAAATACTCGTGACCGATGGCGGCCGAATACCAAAGTAGCTTTCGATATCTCGCTGAAAAATGGGTCCCTTATCCGTGCGCAACAATAAGTAGTGCAGGATGCCACCCTGTTTGCCGGTGATGTCTTCGCTTAAAAAGGTTTTGTTGAATTTACGTGTTGATCGATTTGCTAGGTTATGTAGTTGATGGTTAATGCCCAAATGTGTGGTAATCTTCACCCTCGTTTTTTATAGTTAGAATTCTAAATATAAGGTAGCACAACTCCGTCAATTTTTCAGGGTGTTTGTTTGGAAAAGCACAATTGGTTAAGGCTTTCTGTTTGAAATTTAGTTAAATATTTATATACTTACCTTGTACTATTGAAATCGGTATTAGCGCTTCGCCGCATGTTATTTTTACATAACACTTCCATTGAATAATCAGGCTTAAACTATTGGTTTTGGGGGACAAATCGTGAACGAACAAAAGCCCATAAAGGTCATTCTTGTCCTAGGTCTATTTTCATTTTTAAGTGCGCTATCTGGATCAAGTACCAGTTTAGCAATTCCTAAAATTGCCCTTTCACTGGAAATTTCTAGTGGCTTAGCAACGTGGGTCCTCCAATCGGGGCTCATCACGACCACTATTTTTCTCGTTGCTTTTGGCCACATGGGAGATTTACTTTCTAAAAATTTTATTTTCTTTTCAGGCGGGATCGCCTTCACTATTGGCTCTGCAATAACCGGGATCGCGCCAACATTTAGTTTAATCATTATTGGCCGGATTATTCAGGCGTTTGGTTCATCAATGATTATGGCAAATTCTATGGGTATTGTCAGCGATTACTTTCCTGATAAAAAGCGGGCGCAAGCTTTGTCGTACATTTCAATGTTCATCTCTGCTGGTTCTATCTCAGGTCCAGCTGCTGGTGGATTTATCATGTCGGTGTCCTCATGGCGGTGGATTTACTTGATTAATGTCCCCTTGATGATTGCAGTTTTAATATTCGGTCATCATGCATTACCTATCCCAAAAGTCTCGATTAAACAACTAAAGAGCGCTACGCAAGGGGCTAATTGGATGGGCCAAGGACTTTTCACAGCTGGCATCATCATCTTTTTCTTAAGTGGTGCTATTTTTCAGTCTCGTTCAAATTGGCTGATTGGACTCATCACTCTTGTTGTGGGTGGGGCCCTAACAATCTACTCATTTTATCAAGATGACGTTGCTAATTTACCTTGGATTTCGCCAAAAATTTTGCATAACCGCCCGTACCTCGTTTCGATTATGGCGCTTTTACTCGTTATGTTGGTCAATTCTGTTTCGAACATTCTGCTTCCCTTTTATTTCCAAAGTTATGGCCTAATGACGCCTTTTCAAAGCGGCCTATTAATTATGCTGCAATCACTGGTCATGCTGGTTTTATCGCCCTTTGCCGGCTATTTGGCTGATCGCGTGAATCGACAACTGATGACCATCATTGGCTTAGTGATCTTAACTGTTTCCCAAATTGGCTATTTGCTCTATCCAGCTGGGATGAATTTAACCCGGATCATCATTCCAATTGTCATTAACGGTATTGGAATGGCGTTTTTCCTGTCACCTAACAATGCACTTACAATGGGACTCGTTGATAAATCACTAACGGGAATTGCAGGATCACTAAACTCATTTTCCCGAACCATTGGAATGACCATTGGAATCAGCTTTGGTTCCTCAATTCTATTCGCACTACTACCAAATGTTGATCAGATTACGCCTGCACTAGGCGAAACATTTCTATCTGCCTTTCGGGGAGTGTTTTATGTTGCCATCGCCATCTCTTCATTAGCATCCATCATGGTTTTTGTAAGATATTTACGTGCCAAAAAAACAGCATAACTGCTTACTGCAATTATCTGTATACACACAAAAAGAAAGAGGCTGGGACAAAAGTCCTA